>JAUXCW010000239.1 GCA_030618705.1 Gammaproteobacteria bacterium
ATTCCGGAGGCAAAAATCAATGCCGTGCAAATGCTTACATGGCAAACTTAAAGTCAAATATTAAGTAAGGGGATTCCAGGGGGTACATACTGCCGTTCGGCAGCCCGCAGACAGGAAAAAGCTGGCGGCACCGGGATTGAAAAGCTGGCGGCACCGGGATTGAAAATAAGGTGAGAGTCGGCCTGTAAGCCGGGTTTTGTCGTGAACAGTCATTCATCTGGGACTTCCGTCACCGAAAGCCTCGTGCGACCTACCCGAATCCAGCGCGGGCCGCGCCTCAGGATTCCTATTTGGTCTTGCTCCGGGTGGAGTTTACCTTGCCACGGACTGTTACCAGCCGCGCGGTGCGCTCTTACCGCACCCTTTCACCCTTACCCAACCACACGAATGCGGCCGGGCGGTCTACTCTCTGCTGCACTTGTCGTAGGCTCGCGCCTCCCAGGCGTTACCTGGCACCCTGCCCTGTGGAGCCCGGACTTTCCTCCCCGCCACCGGAGTGGCGGAGCGACTGCCCAGCCGACTCTCAGGGGCAAGCCTACTGTTTCCGCGGCGGCGGTGCAAGGCCACGGCTCAACAGGCTGGCTCAGCCGGCAACTTCCGCCATCAGCCAATCGTAGAGCACACGCTTCTTGATACCGGTGGCCCGGGCTCCCAGGGCGGCGGCCTTCGACGGCGGCATTTCCCCGGCCAACACGCGCAGCCACTGCATGGTCTCCCTGTCCAGCGTGGCCTCCCGCGCCTGCGCACCCTCGATGACCAATACGATCTCGCCCCGGCGCTGGTCCTCGTCGCCCTCGACCCAGGCGTGCAATTCCCCCAGGCTTTGATGAGACACCGTTTCAAAGGTTTTCGTCAGTTCGCGACAAAAGCAGGCTCGACGCCCCTCACCCATGACCGCGACGAGATCGGCCAGCGCCTCGACGATTCGGTGACAGGACTCGTAGACGACCAGGGTCTCACCGCGCTCGGCCAGCGCCATCAGGCGCTGCCGACGCTGCCCGCTCTTTGCCGGCAGGAAACCGGCGAAATACAGCTGATCCGACGGCAGGCCGGAGACCGACAGCGCCGCCACCAGGGCACTGGCCCCCGGCACCGGGGTAACAGCCACACCGGCATCATGGCACGCCCGCACCAGCCGGTACCCCGGATCCGATATCAGCGGGGTGCCCGCGTCGGATATCAGCGCGAGCTTGTTACCCTTGCGCATCAAGCCCAGCAAGTGCTCTGCCCGGGACTCCTCGTTGTGCTCGTGGTAGGCGAGCATCGGCGTATCGATGGCAAAGTGTTTGAGTAATTTCCCACTGTGTCTGGTATCCTCTGCTGCGATGTAATCCACCGATTTAAGGGTCTGTACAGCGCGCGGCACCATATCCTCCAGGTTGCCGATCGGCGTCGCCACGATGTATAAACGGCCCTCTGAAGACATTGCAAACGGACTACCTGAAGAATGATAACGACCACACTATACCGCAGCTCCCGTGGCCTGTTCATGGTATTTTTATTCGCCCTCTCCGCTTGCACCAGCACCCAGGCTCCTGCACCCGATAGCGGCGCCGCCCCGCTCACAGAGCGAAGCGCCAGCGACTGGCTACGACTGGCCGAGACCGCCGCGCCGGAGCAACAACTCGAATATCGCCTGAAAGCCGCTCGCCTGTTCGAACAGCAGGGCCAATACACGGCCGGCGCCGACATTTTACGCGGGATTCCAAAACAGCAGTTGCAAGGGCCGGCCATCGGTGAGTACCTGCAACTCTCCGCCGGCGCTATCGAACGCCAGAACGGCAGCCAGGCGGCGCTCGACTGGTTGACCGCGCAAGATCAACAGTCCCTGCTGCACCGTGGTACACCGCAACAACAGGCCACGATCCACGGCGTGATGGCAGACCTGGAAGACCGAACCGGCAATCACCTGACCGCCGCCAACAGGCGCATGGCGCTGGCCGGTATACTGACCGGTAAACAGGCGCGCAGCGACAACCAGGACGCCATCTGGCGCTCGCTGTTACAAGTGCCGTCGCCGGCCCTGCAGCAAAGCCTTGACCGCGAACCCGATACCGTGGCGCAGGGATGGTACGAGCTGGCCCTGCTGGGGCAAACCCTGGAGGGCGATATCGAACAACAGCGCAACCGGCTGGATCGCTGGCAACACCGCCGGCCCACCCATCCCGCCGCCCTGCTACCCCCCGGGGAAATGGGCTTGTTGCGCCAACTGGCCGATGCCAGGCCGGCGCAGATAGCGGTATTCCTGCCCCTGCAGGGCCAACTGAAAAATGCCGGCCGCGCTATTCGCGACGGCCTCCTGAGCGCCCATTTCGACGCCGGACAGAGTGAAGTGAAACTCCCGGTTCTGCGTTTCTACGATACCGAGGCAAACCCGGATATGGCGGCGCTCTATCGCAAAGCGGTCAATCAGGGCGCCGAATTGATTATCGGCCCGCTGACAAAGAACCGCGTTGCCGCCCTGTTGAAAAACGCCGACGGCAGGGTTCCGGTGATAGCCCTCAACTACGGCCCGGAAGACCTCGCAAGCGGTGAAAACGTCTACCAATTCGGCCTGTCCAGCATCGATGATGCCCGTGCCGCCGCAGAGCTTGCCATGCGGCTGGATTACCGCAGGGCCTTCGTCATTCACGGCACTGACAACCAGAGCGCACGCAGCGCCGCAGCCTTCCAGCAGGCCTGGCAAACGCTCGAGGGTGAAACCGTGGCAGCGGTTGAGTTCGACTCGGAGCGAAGCACCTCCGAGCGCATCAAACAGGGGCTGCATGTGGACCTTAGCCAGCAACGCGCCCGCCGACTGGAAAGCATCACCGCCACCAGTCTGGAGTACAACCCCCGGCGCCGACAGGACATCGATTTTGTCTACCTGCCCGTCGGCTCACAACAGGCGCGGTCGATCAAGCCCCTGCTGGCATTTCATTTCGCCCAGGATCTACCCGTCTACGCCACCTCGAGGGTAAATCGAGGCAAGCCCGACCCGCGCCGCGATGCGGATCTCAACGGTATCTATTTTACCGATACACCCTGGGCGCTGGGCGCCATGCCGCAACAACGACAGCGCATCGAGCAATACATCGAGCGCGGCGGCGCACCGGCAAAAAATCTCTACGCACTGGGCATTGACGCCTACCAGCTGGCACCGCGCATCCCGCAATTGCTGTACTCGCCGGGGCTGGTATTCCAGGGCACCACCGGGGTGTTGAGCCTGTCCGGCGAAGGCGTGATACTACGCCGCCCATCATGGGCGCAATTTCGTGGCGGGCGCGCCACACTAATGGAAATAGAAACCACGGCAGAGGTAGAAACCGATGAGCGCATGGATGCGATCGAAACGAAGAAACAGCACGGGGAACAGCAGCAACGATACCACTACGACGACGGGTAAGCGGTACGAGGACTATGCTCTGCGCTACCTGCAAACAGCGGGCCTGCGGCTGGTAGAGCGAAACTACCGCTGCCGCACCGGTGAAATCGACCTGATCATGCTCGATGGCGACAGCCTGGTATTCGTCGAGGTGAAGTACCGCAAAAACAACTGGCACGGCGAGAGCATCGAACAGGTCACCCGCCGCAAGAGAGAGAAGCTGATGAAGAGCGCACTTCTCTATCTGGCCGGCAGCAGGCGGTATGGCGATTACCCTTGCCGCTTCGACATCGTGGGTATTGCCCCGAGCGGCACGGCGGAGTCCGTGGAGTGGATCAAAAACGCGCTGGAAACTGCCTAGTCAGCACCGGGTCAAGCAAGTTTTTCTAAAGCAAACAAGCCTATGAATTCTGTCAATATCGTCACCGAAACATTCGCCGCCCACATGGAAGATATATCCGCCGCCGCGGTCGCGGTGACCGGCTCGCTCAATGAGGCCAGCGAAGTCATGGTACACGCGCTGCTGTCGGATAAAAAAATCCTCTGCGCCGGTGGCGGCAGCAGCAATGCTTTGGCGCAGATTTTTGCCAGTCAATTGGTCAATTATTTTACCCGCGAACGACCCGGCCTGCCCGCCATCGCCCTGTCGAGCGATAGCTGCCTGCTCAACGCTGTCAGCGATACCAGCCAATACGCCGAGACACTGGCGAGACAGGTCAGCACCCTGGGCAACCCCGGGGACATCCTGTTCCTGATGGCGGGACAGGCCAACAGCGACCCGCTGATTCGCGCTATCAGGGCGGCCCACGACCGGGAGCTGACGGTGGTACTGTGCCACGGCGATAATCACGCCGATGTCGGCTCCCTGCTGACACCCGGAGACGTGGAACTCGGAGTCCCGGTCAATTCGACGCCGCGCCTTATGGAGACCTACCTGGTGCTCATCAATTGCCTGTGCCAGTTGATCGATCTTTTTCTTTTTGGTGGCGAGTCATGAAAAGACAATTGCCGGCGGCCCTACTACTGGCGTCAATGCTGTCACTGACCGCGTGTAGCGGCATGTCTGGCGGAAGTTCGGCCGCGCCCACCGCAAGCGAGGAGAGCCAGCGTAGCATCGGCCGCATGCTGGATGACGAAATGATTGAAACCAGGGCCCTGGTCAATGTGCGCAAGGCCGACGAGGCACTGGACGACGCCAATATCGTCATCGTCAGCTTCAACGGCATTGTCCTGCTCGCCGGCCAGGTGCCATTCCCCGAGCTTAAACAGCTGGCGGAAACAACCGTGGCCGATGTGCGCTATGTGCGCAAGGTTCACAACGAACTGGCGGTCAGGGAGGGCAACGACTTCGCATCCCGCTCCAACGACTCCTGGATTACAACCCGCATCAAATCGAAAATGCTGTTCTCGACCAATGTAGACCCGGCGGAAATCAAGGTGGTGACAGAGAGCGGCGTGGTGTATCTACTGGGTTTGGTGGACCAGACGAGCGCCGACAAGGCGGTGGATATGGCGCGCCATACCAGCGGTGTCGAGGGCGTGGTGCGAATGTTCGAGTATATTGAATAGATAAGGCCCTGGACGGTGGCCTGGCACCAATGGCAGTCAAGCGCAAAACCAATCAGACCGTTCAGACTATAGTTGGGCAAGGAACCGGGGCTCCCAGCCCAGGACTCGCCGTGAATACATCCATGTAGGCTATTCATCGCCCGGGGGTGCGGGCGCCGGGTCCCCGACACGGACGTTGGGGCCTCAGGGTTTGTCTGGAACAAACCCGGCCAACCGGCGCACGGTCCTGCTCTGGAAGCCCCGGCCCCTCCATCAATATCGCAAGCTAGTTGACATTCTGCGGGGACACTACTTGACCACCCGCAGTGACG
>JAUXCW010000030.1 GCA_030618705.1 Gammaproteobacteria bacterium
CACGGCGCACTGCTCGATGCGGAGATTCTCGCGGATGTCTACGTGGCGATGACGTCGGGGCAGACCGACCTGGCGCTGGGCGGGCAGGGTGATATGTCGGGGGACGGTGGAGGATCGGCCAACGAGCTGCGGCGCCTGCCGGAGGATCGCTGCCGTTTACCCGTCATTGCGGCGAGTGCCGCGGAGCTGGCAGCCCATGAGCAGATGCTGGAGCTGGTCGGAGACAAGAGCGGTGGCAACTGCCTCTGGTCGAGGCTGGCGGATGAGGCAGTCAATTGATCCGAATGGCACTTATTTTAGTGATGCCGACGGAGGAATCAGGGCTCCCAGCCCAGGACTCGCCGTGAATACATCCATGTAGGCTCGGGCGCCGGATCCAACCGGCGCACGGTCCTGCGCTGGAAGCCCCGATCCCTTGCCCAACGACAAATATAGTGAAGCCTTGTCTTATCGGTCTTGCTCCTATGAGTGCCGTTCTCATTAAACCAACAGGCTTACCGCAATAAGGCCGACAGTCGACATGACGAAGGTGTAGGGGATGGCCATCCACACCATCCTTCCATAGGACAGCCGGATCAAGGGTGCCAGGGCCGATGTCAGCAAAAACAGGAACGCGGCCTGGCCATTGGGGGTAGCGACGCTTGGCAGGTTGGTGCCGGTGTTGATGGCTATCGCCAGCAGGTCGAACTGGGCCCGGTCGATGCGTCCTGCTTCCAGCGCGTCCGCGATCTCGTTGATATATACCGTGGCGACAAATACGTTGTCGCTGATCATCGATAATACGCCATTGGCAAGAAAGAACATCGGTGGCTGGATCTCGATGTCCATCGCCAACACCGCCTGGATGACGGGAGTGAACAAGTGCTGTTCGTGGATGACAGCGACAATGGCGAAAAACACCACGAGCAGGGCGGTAAACGGCAGTGCCTCCTCGAACGCATGGCCGATGCGGTGCTCCTCGATGATGCCGTTAAACGACGTGAGCAGCACGATGACGGTGAGACCGACGATTCCCACGGCCGCCAGGTGGAACGCCAGGCCGAGGATCAGCCATACCGCAACCACGGCCTGGACGATCAGTGCAGCGTTGTCGCGAACCGTACGCTTGGCGTCGGCTTCCGCCTGGTATTCCTGCAGGACGGCCATGACGGAGTCGGGCAGGCGCTCGCCGTAACCAAAAAAACCGGTAATTTCCAGCACCGCGCAGGTTATCAGGCCAGCTGCCAATACCGGCATGGACACCGGCGCCATACGCATGAAAAATTCGATAAAATCCCAACCGGCCTTTTCGGCGATCAGCAGGTTCTGGGGCTCTCCCACCAGGGTGCATACACCGCCCAGTGCCGTGCCCACGGCACCGTGCATCAAAAGGCTGCGCAGGAAGGCACGAAAACTCTCCAGGTCCTCCCGGTGATACTCATAGACATTGTCATCGACAGCGTGGTCGTGTTGATGGTGGGATTTTCTGCCCGAGGCGACCTTGTGGTATACCGAGTAAAAGCCCACGCCGACGCTGATCAGCACAGCGGTGACGGTCAGTGCATCGAGGAAGGCGGACAGGAACGCGGCGACAAGGGAAAACAGAAGTGAGAGTACAACCTTGGATTTGATGTTCAACAGGAGGCGCGTGAATGCGAAAAGGAGCAGGTCCTTCATGAAATAAATGCCTGCAACCATAAAGACCAGCAGCAGTATCACTTCAAAATTCTGCTGGGCCTCATGGTATACCGCTTCCGGGGATGCCAGCCCGAGCATGATTGCCTCCATAGCGAGCAGGCCGCCCGGTTGCAGAGGGTAGCACTTGAGGGCGAGGGCGAGGGTAAAGATAAACTCGCCGATCAGCAGCCAGCCCGCGGTAACCGGCCCGGCGACAAACAGAATCAACGGGTTGGCCAGTAAAAAGCCGACAATAGTCCACTTGTACCAGTCGGGAGCCTGGCCAAGAAAATTCCGTCCGAAAGCCTTTTGCAGTTCGCTTGCCATATGATTGCGTTCCTTACCAGGGGTGAGCGATTCCGCCAGCGACGCCGTGGCGGTCGGGCGGGTGGCAAATGTACGCATATTTTAGAGGTTTATAAAGCCGCTTTCACAGAAATCCGCCGCCAGAGTGGGAAAAAGGCGGTGGGCTCGAATGAGAACTGGCTCACAGGCTTACCCGTGGGTTTGGCAGTAGCTCAAAAAAAACGCTATGGACTCGGTGTGCAACTATACTTGAATTCATCATGAGCGAGGCCTGAGCGCAGGCCCACAGGGAATGGGAGTATACGAGAAGTGCCGTTTGAAACACCGCTAAATATGAACTCGGCCATGCTGGTTCGCGATGAACTGAATAAAAGCCTGGAGAAGATCGTTCAGTATGTCGAGGCATACCTGGCTGACCCTGGCGACCCCCAACTGCTGAGCAATGCCGTGGCCGAGCTGCACCAGGTCAACGGCATTCTGCGGGTGCTGGAGTTTCACGGCGCGATAGAGCTCTCAGGCGCCCTATTGCTGGTTTGCCAGAGTGTGTTAGATGGCGAGCTGGATTTGAATGATGCCGCAACAGCGGAATTGGCCCGGGGCTTCGTGCTGTTGCCCCGGTTTATCGAATACAGCATCAAGGTAAAAAATATTTCGCCCCTGGCCGTCAATGACAGCGTCAACCAGATGCGTGCTATGCAGCGCCTCGCACCCCTGCTGGAAGCAGAGCAGATAGGTTTCCAGCCAGGCTCGTCGCCGGTTTTCGACAGCACAGCGGCGGCGCCTGCTGCCGAGGATTTATCCAGGGTCAAACGCCTGCTCCACATGTACCAGGTGGGCCTGCTGGGTGTACTGCGAGAGAGGAATACGGCGGCAAACCTGCACCTGATGGAGCGGTCGATCTCCAGGTTGCGCCGGGATTATGCCGGCCTGGCCGCCGAGGAGTGGTGGATTCTGGTTTCCGCCTGTCTGCACCTGATGGGCTGTGGTGAATTGCGCATGACTTTCTCGCGCAAGCGCGTACTGGGGGCCATTGACGCCTACCTGCGAAAGCGCGGTCGTGACGTCAACGCCCCGACGATTACCCTGTCGGCCTGCCATCGCAACGAATTGCTCTACCTGATAGAGGTCTCCGGAGACAAATCCGAGCTGTCGGAGGCGCTGCGCCAGCAGTACGGCCTGCCCGCCGCGCCTTTTGACGACGCCATGCTGGGGCGGCTGGAGGTCGCGCTGGCCGGTTCGGGGGAGAACCTCCTCAGCGATGTCGCACGGGAAATCCAGAGCGAACTCGGCCAGGTGAAAGACCTGCTGGAAGTATACAGTGAGGCCATGACCGTCGAGACCGCGGGCAATGTCGCCTCCCGCTTGCAGAAGGTTGCCGAGATCCTGGGCCGTTCCGGTTTCAGTCGTCTCAAGGGGATGCTGGTAGACAAGGCTTTTCAATTCAACCAGGGCATGGCCGCGGGGGTCACCGACCGGGAGGCGATGCAAGCACTGGCAGAAACCATGCTGATGGTGGAAAACACACTGGAAGATCCTGAGCTGTTCAACGATCTGGCGCTCTCCGGCGATGCCCAGGGTACCGAAATGTTGGCGAGAAGCTTGCTGGATGAGGCCACCGGCGTTGTTATCAATGAGTGTAAATCCGCTATCAGCCTGGCCAAGAGGGGGATTACCGCCTACCAGGAATCCAGTTTCGACGTCGTCCATGTCGCCAATGTCGGCGCCAGCCTGTCCACGGTCCGGGGGGCTTTCCAGGTCATGGGCCACGGGCGTGCGGCCGCGGTATTGCAACAATGCATCGATTACATTGACGGTTTTGGCACCCAGGGCGGCGCGGCAAAATCCGGGCAGTCGGTGGAAACGCTGGCGGATGCGCTGATCAGTATCGAGTACTATCTCGACGAACTGTCGGTATCAGATCGTGAGAACCTGGATTTGCTGGCAATCGCCGAAGAGAGCGTGGCCGAACTGGTCAGCGCGGCCTAGGGCGGGAGGCGCTCCGGATGATTGGCTGGCTGTTACCGATTGCGTGCCTGGTTCTTGCGCTGCTACTGCTGTTTTCCGGGTTTCGCCTGATGGGCAAATTTCAATGGCTACTGGCCTGGGTGCGGGGCATGGTCGGCCTGTCACTGGTCGCTGCCGCCGTTGTTGTGGGCGTATTCGGCTATGACCTGCTGAGCTACCGGCAGGGCGCCTATGACCAGCTCATCGGCAATTTGAGCTTTGAGCAGACCGGCAGCCAAAGCTACGACGCGTTTCTGGTCGATGCCGAGGGTGGGGAGACCCGCTACCAGCTGAGCGGGGAACAATGGCAACTCGACGCTCGAATCCTGAAGTGGGCCAACGGCATCCCCGCCAGGCCGCTCTACCGGCTCGATCGTATCGGTGGTCGATACATGAGCCTCGAAGACGAGCGCAATATGCCGAAAACGGTGTACAGTGTTGCGCCCCAAAGCGCCTACATCGACGCCTGGCAAGCGGTTCGTTCCAATCGATTCCTGTTTCCCTTCATCGATGCGTTGTATGGCAGCGCCACCTATTTACCCATGGCGGATGGCGCTATCTATTCCATTTCCCTGGGTCCTCATGGTTTAATTGGCCGTCCCCTGAACGAGGCGGCAACAGTTGCGATGGGTGACTGGTAGCAACAGCGTACTTTCAAGCTTCCGGATCCCACCATAGTAGTATCGTAACCGACTCGCCAGTTCTGGCGTAACCACATTTAACCTGGAGTGAATTGTGCTTGAATTCCTGGCCGAATACGGCCTGTTTCTATTGAAAACGGCAACTATCGTTGCCGCGGTTGTTCTTATCATCGGTGCCGCAGTCTCCGCGGGAAGCAGGGGGGGCAAGATGGAGCAGGGGCATATCGAGGTGCGCCACCTTAACGAGCGCTTTGACGATATGGCCGAGTCACTACAGGCAATCGTACTCGATCCCGCCGAGGCAAAGCATCTGCTGAAGCAAAAAAAGAAGGCGGATAAAAAAGACCATCGCGAGAAGAAAAAGGCCTTGAAAAAGCGCGCCCGTGACGATGGGGAGGACGAGGATGTTCGTCGGCGAATCTATGTCCTGGATTTTAATGGGGATATCCGGGCCAGCGCGGTGTCTCACTTGCGAGAGGAAATCAGCGCTATCCTCACCCTGGCTGCCGACACGGACGAGGTGGTGGTCAAGCTCGAGAGCGGAGGCGGCATGGTTCACTCCTATGGCCTGGCGGCCTCGCAACTGGATCGCCTGCGTGAAAAGAGTATCCCACTGACGGTCTGTGTCGATAAAGTGGCGGCCAGTGGCGGCTATATGATGGCCTGTATCGCCAATAGAATTATCGCCGCGCCCTTCGCCATGCTTGGGTCCATCGGCGTGGTCGCCCAGATCCCCAATTTCCATCGCGTGTTGAAAAAGCACGATGTCGACTTTGAAATGTTCACGGCGGGCCAGTACAAGCGCACCGTGACCATGTTTGGGGAAAACACCGTCAAGGGGCGAGAAAAATTCTCGGAAGAGCTCGAGCAAACCCACACGTTGTTCAAGGCCTTCGTCGCCGAGCATCGTCCACAGGTCGATATCGATGCCATATCCACCGGTGAGGTCTGGTTCGGCAGCAAGGCCCTGGACAATCAGTTGATCGACCAACTCGGTACCAGCGACCAATATCTGATGGACCAGCGAGAGCAGGCCGAGATTTTTGAGATCAAATACGAGGTGAAAAAGCACTGGCAGGAGCGGCTTGGCCTCGCGGCCGAAGGCGCTTTTATCGGTGCAATCGACCGTGCCTGGCAGGGCCTGCAACAGTCGAGATTCTTTTCCTAGGGGCGCCCCGTTCAGGGTCGGCGATGGGAGGTCATCGCGGCCTGGTGGCTACTCCTCGGGATAGCGGCTGGCCAGGGGCTTGGTCACGCCCGCGGGCTGGTATTCCTCAAAATCGGGGAGTAGTGGTGGGGCTTTCTTCCAATCGGGATTTTTCTTCTCCCGGTAGGTCTGTTGCACCTCGCGCACAAAGTTATAGCGGCGCTGGGTGATGTCGGCCACCTGGAGTTCGTCCTTGAGAATGATGGGGTGAATAAATACCATCAGGTTGGTCTTTTGCTTGGTCTTGGCCGTGGAGCGGAACAGCATCCCCAGTATCGGGATATCGCCAAGAATGGGTGTCTTCTGCTCGACCTGGGACTCTTCATCGCTGATCAGGCCGCCGATAACCAGGATTTCACCGTCCCGGATCAGGGCGCTGGTAAGAATCTGCCGTTTATTGGTCACCAGGTCGACAGCGGAGGACGAGGCGTCGCTGTTGATTCGCTCTGTGGTTTGCTCGATTTTCAGTGTCACCGAATCCCCGCGATTGATGCGAGGGGTGATCTTGAGCGTGATGCCGATGTCCTTGCGTTCGACGGTGGTAAACGGGTTGTCGGTCTGCGAGGCGGCGCCGGTTGATTGTCCGGTGAGAAAGGGCACGTTTTGCCCGACCAGCAGCGAGGCCTCCTCGTTATCCAGGGCAACCACGCTGGGCGTGGAGATCACATTGGATCGCGTCTGGGTCGACAGGGCGCGGAACACCGCCCTCAGGTCGCCATCCTTGATGTAGCCGAAACTCAGGCCGGCGCCCGGCAGGACGTCAATGACGTCGCCGTCGGCGTCGGTAAGCGTCTGCCCGATGCCGAGCTGCCCCGGCGTATTATTGGCCACAAAGCCGCCGGAGCTGTTTTTGTCGGCGAGGTCGGAGCTGATCCAGCTGACACCCAGTTCACGGCCGTCTCCCTCCAGTACATCGACGATCAAGGCCTCGACCAGTACCTGGGCCCGCCGAATATCAAGCTGCTTGATCACTCGCTTGAGCCGGGTTTGCACGGCAGGTGGGGCGTTTATCACCAGCGCGTTAGCGCTGCTGCTCGCCTCGATACTGGATGGGCTCGCGGTGTCCTTGGAGGCCTCGTTGATACTGTCGAGGGTCCCGCGAAGTACCGGCACCAGGTCCTCGGCATCGACGTAATGCAGGTAAATGACCTGGGTGCCGGCCTCTGATTCCATCGGCTTGTCCAGGCGTCGAACCAGGCTTTTGACCTTGCTGCGTTGAAGGCTGTTGCCGGCGAGCAGGATGGCATTGCTGCGCTGGTCTACCGACATCGATACCGACAGACCCGACTGTTTTAATTCCTCATTCATCAGGGCGCTGACGGATTTCAGTATCTCGAAGGCATCGGCATGTTGCAGTGCAATCATATCGAAGGAAGAATCGCCGCTCTGGTCAATCTGCCGGCTCAGCCGACGAATACGCTCGATATTGTCACTGCGATCGGAAACGATGAGCGCGTTGGTCTGCTGGTAGGCGGTGATGACCCCGGCCTCGCTCATCAGCGGTTGCAGTTGTGTCGCCAGCTCCTGTGCCGACACATGCTGCATGCGAATAATACTGACCTTCATATCCCCCGCCTGGCTCGAAACCGTGTCGCCGGCAGTTTTCGATGCATTGGGGGCGGGCAGTATTTTTACCGACTCGCCCGAGGTGACCGCCGCATAGCCATTGAGCTCAAGAACTTGCAGGAACATTTGCCAGGCTTCATCGACACTGACAGGTTCGGCCGAAACCACGGTGGCGGTGCCCTTGACATCGCGATGGACGATAAAGTTTTTTCCGGAGAGGTCGGCCATCCATTGGATCATGGCCCTGATTTCCGCTCCCTGCATATTCATGGTGATACTGCGGTCGTCCTTGGCCACAGCGGGTTGCAGCGGCAGGCACAGGAGAATGGCTATAAAAAGAATTCGTAGAGACATTGGCTGGGGCTCTCTCATTACCGGCTCAGGGCGCGTTGGCGCAACATTTCCAGGCGTTGACGAATGATTTCGCGGCGACTGCTGATGCTGTCACCGGCGATATTCAAAACGGGTTCAGCTTCCACCGCCGGCACTGCTTCCAGGTTCGGCAGCGAACTGATGGTGGGGAAGCGCAGGGTTTCCCGTCGGCCGTCAATATCGATGACCACGTGATCCTTGTGCACTTCGCTCAGCAGCGCACCCCCCGGCATGGGCTGCTGTGCTTTGTACAGCATGGCGGATTGATCTCCGGCCAGGATAATCGCGCTGCCGTTCTGCGCAGTGCTGCCGGTGAAGATTCCCTGCAGCACCCATTGCAGGCGGGTGGAGGGAAGCCCGTCGCTGGCGGTCGTGGTACTCGCGCTGCCGGCGCCGAACAACTGCGCCTGGCTGACCAGGTTCAGGTCGGGGGCGGGCAGGTGTTGCGAGGGCGAGGTGGTGCCGAAGGTGTCCTTGTTGTCACGCAGCAGCGCCTGGCTGGCCGACAGGCTGAACGCGGCCAGGCTCAATACCGTGATTGAAACCATCGCCGCCTGGGATAAATGGGTAAGCCCAAAGCGCTCCAGGTGATTGAGCAGGGTGTTGCTGTGGCCCATCGCCGATGTACCCCCGAAGTACGTGAAGTTCACATTTTTAAAACATTATAGACAGCCGCAACGTGTACGGGGGAGGATATCCATGTGCTTTCCCCGGACTGTGCTACGGTTCATGTATTGATAAAAAATACCGAAATAGTTGAGGGGTAGGTCGGCATCTCCGGTCCGTTCGGAACGGTTGCAGGAACAGGCCAGATCAACACGAGAGGACGGTGAATGGAACCCGCGCAAGAGACATCTCCCAGCGAACGCGATGCTGTGCCGATAATGCAATCCGGCCGATTACCCTTTGGTTTCGCCCGTCGCTACGGGGTTTTTCTCGCCTCTGACGAGCCCTTGGGATTGACCCTTTACCACCGCGAAGGCCTGCGTGCGGAAGTACTGGGAGAGGTTCGCCGGTTCAGCGGAATGCCGTTCACCTGCCGGCAGTTACCGACGGAAGAATTTGACCAGGCGATGGGCAAGCACTACGAGAGCGCCTCCAATGACGCGATGCAGGCAGCGGAGGATCTGGGTGACGATATCGACCTCACGACGCTGGCGGAAAGCCTGCCGGAGACGGCCGATTTGCTGGAGCAACAGGACGACGCGCCGGTCATCCGCTTGATCAACGCAATCCTGGCCGAGGCCGTCAAGCAGGGCGCCTCTGATATCCATATAGAGACCTATGAAAAGCGCCTTTCCGTTCGAACACGGGTTGACGGCGTGTTGCAGGAAATTTTGCAGCCCAGGCGTGAATTGGCGCCACTGTTGGTTTCGCGGATCAAGGTCATGGCGAAACTGGATATTGCAGAGAAACGCGTACCGCAGGACGGTCGCATCAGCTTGCGCATCGGTGGGCGGGAAGTCGATGTCCGGGTTTCGACCATGCCCTCAAGCGCCGGCGAGCGTGTGGTTCTACGCCTGCTCGACAAGCAAGCGGGGCGACTACAGCTGGATAGCGTGGGCATGGCCGATGCGGATTTGCATCGATTTCGGCAGGTGCTGGCGCGGCCCCACGGCATCGTACTGGTTACCGGCCCGACCGGCTCCGGTAAGACCACGACCCTTTACGGCGCCCTGGGCGAAATCGACAAGGCGACACGTAACATCCTCACCGTCGAAGATCCGATTGAATACAATATCGACGGCATCGGCCAGACCCAGGTCAATACCAAGACCGATATGACGTTTGCCCGCGGCCTACGCGCCATTCTGCGCCAGGATCCCGACGTGGTCATGGTGGGCGAGATCCGCGACCTGGAAACCGCGGAAATAGCGGTACAGGCCAGCCTGACCGGTCACCTGGTGCTGTCCACGCTGCATACCAATACCGCGGTGGGCGCGATCACCAGGCTTGAGGACATGGGGATTGAGCCCTTTTTGTTGTCATCCAGCCTGGTCGCGGTCATGGCTCAAAGGCTGGTCCGCACACTCTGCCCCAGTTGCAAGCAGGCCTGTGAGCCGGATGCTACCGAGCGGGACATGCTGGGATTCGACCCCGCGAAGGGTGACATGCTGTTTCGCGCGGGAGGCTGTGATGCCTGCAACGATCAAGGTTATCGCGGCCGTATGGGGATATACGAGCTGGTGCTGGTCGATGACCAGGTGCGTCGCATGATCCATGACCGGCGACCCGAGGCGGAAATCCTGACCCAGGTGCGCAGGGATACCAGCGGCATCCGGGAGGATGGTTTCAGGCGGGTCAAGACGGGCATAACCACCATTGAAGAAGTGATCCGGGTAACCCAGGAGGACTAGCAGAACCGTGGCCGCATTCACCTATGCCGCGCTGGACCCCGGCGGTAAATCCTGTAAGGGCCTGATCGAGGCGGAGAGTGCGCGCCTGGCGCGTCAGCAACTGCGCGATAAGGGTTGGACCCCGCTCAGCGTCGAAGACAACAGCCTGGCGGACAAGCAGGCCAGCGGTCGAAGTTTTGGTGCCCTGGGGGGCGGTATCAGCGTCTCGGAACTGGCCTCGTTTACGCGGCAGATGGCCATTGTGCTCAACGCCGGGATTCCGCTGGAGGAGGCGCTATCAGCGGTCGGCAGGCAGTGTGCCAAGGCACGTCTGCGCTCAATTATTCTCGGGGTGCGGGCAGGTGTGCTCGAGGGTAGAAGCCTGGCCCAGAGCTTGAGCAACTACCCCAATGCTTTTTCCGACCTGTACTGCGCGACGGTGGGTGCCGGCGAACAGGCAGGGCACCTGGATGTGGTGATGGATGAGCTGGCCGATTACACCGAGCGCAGCCACGCCAATGTCCAGCGCACACGGCTGGCGTTGATCTATCCGGTAATGTTATTCGTCATGTCCATGGCTATCGTCGCCGTGCTGATGGTGTTCGTGGTGCCGGATATTGTCGAGGTCTACGTCTCCCAGGGGCAATCGCTGCCACTGCTGACCCGGTTCCTGATCGACGCCAGCGATTTCCTGCGTAGTTACGGCGCCTTTCTACTGATCGGGCTGGTGATGCTGGTAGGTCTGGTGCAATACGCCTTGCTGAAGCCGCCGCTGCGTATGCGTTGGCACCGGGCGGTGTTGCGCATCCCCCTACTGGGGCCCTTGATCCGCCGTTTTAATGCAGCACGCTTCGCCGGTACCTTGAGTATCCTGTCCAGCGGCGGTGTTCCCCTGGTTGAGGCGATTGCTATTGCTGGTGAGGTTCTCGGCAACGTCTATATCCGCGATAAGGTGCGGGAGGTGGGACAACAGGTCGAGGAGGGCGGCAGTCTGCACCTCGGTCTGGAGCAAAGTGGTCAATTCCCGCCCCTGATGATACATATGATTGCCAGTGGCGAGTCGGCCGGAGAGCTCGATGCCATGTTGGCGAGGGTGGCGACTAACCAGCAACAGGAGCTGGATAACCTGGTAACGACAATGGTGAGTTTATTTGAACCGGCAACATTGCTTATTATGGGCGCTGTGGTTCTGGTAATAGTGGTTGCAATCCTGCAGCCCATACTGAGCCTTAATCAGTTGATCTAGCAAGGGTGACAATTTATGAAGAAATTCGCGAAGCGGCAAAGTGGTTTTACGCTCATAGAAATCATGGTGGTAGTCGTTATCATCGGTATCCTGATCGGGCTCGTTGCGCCAAATATTGTCGGCAATGTCGACGAGGCGAGGGTGACGGCGGCGAAGGCCGATATAAGCACCCTGGTGGATGCGCTGGAGCGCTATTACATGGATAACAGCATGTACCCGACAACGGATCAGGGCCTGGGTGCTCTGGTGGAGAAGCCCACGACATCACCGGAGCCGAAAAACTGGCGAGGTAGTGGCTATATCAAGCGCAAGAAGATGCTGCAGGACCCCTGGAGTAACGAGTACCGTTATATCAGTCCCGGCGCCACCGGCCCCTATGACCTCTACAGCATGGGTGCGGATGGCCAGGAGGGTGGAGAAGGTGTACAGGCCGACATAGGGCAATGGGATCTATAAACGCTCAACACAAGGGTTTTACCCTTATCGAGTTGCTGCTGGTGCTGGTAGTGGTAAGCGTTATGCTATCCCTGGCCATGGCGGTGCTACCCGACCGCAACGCCTCCCGCATGGCCAATGAGGCTGTGCGCTTGGTCAAAGTCCTCGATACGCTGCAACTCGAAGCCATGTTGCAACGCACTCAATCCGGCTTGCTGGTGGACGAGGACGGTTATCGCGCGGCGATACTCAATCTCTACACCCTGGAGTGGGAGAGTAGCGACCTGAAAATTCTGGCTCCGCGGCAGTTGCAGGCGGACGGTATGGTGTTACGCCTGGTGAATCCCCCTGAGGGGGCGGATGAAAGCTTCACCCCGGGCGAAACTGCCGGCGATACCGATACCGATACCGATACCGATACCGGGAACAAAAATTATCCCGCCATCGTATTCGACGCCTCCGGGGTGAGTGATCCCTACCGGCTTCAGTTGGCCCATAACAGCGGCCTGTCGGCCTTAGTCGATAGCGATGGTCTGCACGGGGCGAAGCTGCAATGAAGTGTCGCGGTCACGCACCGGCGAACAAGTCTTCCGGCTTTACCTTGATGGAGATTCTTGTGGCGTTGACGGTGTTCGCCATTCTCGCCGCGGCATTTCTCGGCCAGTCCACACACCAGTTGGTGGGGGCCAGCCAGGCTGAATTGCAGATGGCCGGAGATATTCTCGCTGAAAACGAACTCAACCGGATACTGGCCCGCAAGCAGTGGACCGAGCCCGGACTGATGAGCTATCCCGTGAGTTACGCTCAATACGAGTTTGAGGTGATCGTCGATACTCGAACCACGGATTTTCCCTTGCTGCGCAGGGTCGAAGTCGCCGTGCTGGTCGACAGCGCGGCCCCCGGGGAGCGAGAGCTCGTGCGGCTGGCGGGTTTCCGGGGGCAGCACTGATGCGCCGGCAACAGGGATTCACGCTGTTGGAGGTGATGGTCGCCCTGGGCATTTTTGCCCTGTTGAGTACAGGCTGCTATCAGCTACTGACAAGCCTGAGTGTTAGTCGGGCGACATTGGATAAGGCCTTCGGTTACCGCGCCGATGTGACTAAAGCGCTATTGGTTATCGAGCAGGATATGCGCCATTTGATTCCCCGCAGCGTGCGGGCGGGCGGGTCGGTCGCGCGTATCGGGGCACTGAGCAGCCGCGGCGAGGGTGTGCTGGAATTCAGCCGGGGTGGGTTTTCCATGGGCCGTTCCATTTACCTCGATACCGCGAAACGCATCAGCTATCGGCTGGATGAGGAGGATGGAGAGCCGGTCCTCTATCGCTTTGTCTACGATGTTCTGGACCGGGTGGAGAGTAGTTCCTACTATCGCCAGGCTTTACTCACCGGTGTAGACGAAATGGGTTTTCGCTTTATGGACGAGAACGGGAGTTGGCTATCCGAGTGGCCACCGCGAAAAGCCGAAGACCGGAACAGCGAGGAATCCGCAAAGGAAGAATCCGGAAACCTGGTGAAGTTGCCCACAGCGGTGGAGATCGCCCTGAAGCTGGGCCCTGATACCACTATCCAGCGCTTGATCAGTTTACGATGAAGCTTCCGGCGAAACAAAGAGGCATTGCGCTGCTTACCGTGCTACTGGTTTTCGGCCTGGCGGCGTTTATTTCCCGCGATATGATGTTGACCGGGTTTACCGATTCGCAAAGACAAATCGCGCTTCGCGATTCGCGACAGGCTTTTTATTACGCCCTGGGTGCCGAGGCTTATGCGCGAGAGCTGTTATGGCGGGATCGAGACCTGGACCTGGAGGCTAACAAAAACGTCGACGGCAAGCTCGATGCCTGGTACAGCCGCGAGTTGTCCTTTCCGCTGGATGAGGGTCAACTGCGCATTCGCGTGGAGGACCTGCAGGGCAAGTTCAACCTGAGTAATTTGCGCCAGGTATCCGGAGCAGTCGACCCGGTAGCGGTATCACAGTTGCGACGTCTACTGGGTCACATCGGCATTGAGACCGATCTCGCATATCGGCTCGCGGATTGGGTGGATGCGGATCGAGCCGTGGGCAGCAGGGGTGCCGAGGATGAGATCTGGCTGGAAAGTGATTCGCCGATGCTGACGGCTAACACTTCGATGGCGCAGTTGGGCGAAATCAATCACCTGGCCAGGCTAAGTGAGCAGCAGTACCGGGATTTGAATCGTTTTCTCACGACTTTGCCGGAACGAACTAAACTGAATGTAAATACGGTAGGGGTCGAAGTGCTCTCCGCACTGGCGGAGCGAGTCAGTAGCAACGGTGCGACCAGCCTGGTGTCCCGGCAGGACCTGAAAAGCTACGACAGTGTGGATCAGGCGATCACGCAAAGCGGCCTGGCGCCGGCGACACTGGGGTCTTTTTTGACGACCAGCTCGGAGTACTACGAGATCGAGGTAATCGCCCTGTATCGCAAACGCACCGCCAGGTTTATCAGCGTGGTGCACCGGGAACCGAAAGACGGAAAAACCCGGGTGATTTATCGTTCACAGCAAAGCAGGCTGGAGGCGGGTTGAATGTACGAATATCTGGTTGTCCGATTGTGCGAGGGCGTGGTGTCAGCCACCGCGGCCGCCGATTGGATGCTGTTAAAAATGAATGGTGGCGACGCGGATGTCCACCATGGAAGCTTGCGCGAGGCGGGAGATTACTACGCCGCTCTGGCCAGCAAGCCCCTGGTCGTCGTACTGGCTCCTGCGCGGGATATCCTGATGACCACGGCGCAGGTTCCTGTCGGTCAGCAGCGTTATGCCAAGCAGGCACTGCCCTTTTTAGTCGAGGAAAAGCTGGCTGAAGATATCGAGGACGTGCATATCGCCATGGGGCCTGTGCATAAAAACCAGCCGGTCCCTGTCGCGGTAGTGAGACATTTCGATGTGATCAATTGGCTCGATGCCCTCTACGGGGTGGGCCTGCCCACGACCTGGATGGTGCCGGAGCAACTCGCTGTTCCGTGGCGAAGCGGTAGCACCGCAGTCTTCCTCGACCATAGCGGCGGCCTGGTTCGGGATGGACAGTGGCAAGGGCTGGGCTGTGAATTGCCCAATCTGGAGTTGGCCGTCAAATCCGTGGCGGAGCATGGGGCCGCCGGTCAGCGAAAAATTGAGCTGGCGTATAGCGAGCAATCCGGCCTGGGGGAGACCGCGCAGCAGTTGCGAGAGGGTTTGCTACAGGAGCTGGATGCTGAAATCAGCCTGCTGGCATACCAGGAAACGACGACGGAAGTTCTCGCCAGAAATGTCCTTGGGGGCCTCAGCGATACGATCAATCTTCTGCAGGGCGGATACGCGGTAAAAACACCCGGATTGAGGGGCACACTGAATGTGCGCAAGATCGCCACGACCTTTGCCGCCTGTGTTGCTCTACACCTTGCCTTTACTATGACAGCGGGTATCTGGTTTGATTGGCGTGCCGACACCTTGACGGCCGATGCGATTACACAATACCGGCATTGGTTTCCACAGGCACAGCGAGTATTCAATCCACGGCGCCAGTTGCAGAGCAAGCTGGTGAGTGAAGACGGCGCCGGTAGCGAGCTCCTGATCTCCTATATTGGTGCAGTGGCCTCTGACTGGCAGCAGGGCAACGATCTGCGTTTGCAGTCGATGGACTATGAGGGGCAGGCAGGCAGTATGACCTTGCAGTTATCGGCTCCCGCAGCAGATTCCATGGCCGCGCTGCAAAAACAGTTGCAGTCCCGGGGGCTGCACAGTGAGTTGAAATCGGTATCCCAGCGGGGAGACCTGGTGACGGGTCGGCTAAAACTCGGGGGTATGCACTGATGGCTGTTATCAGGGACGCCGTGGAGCGCCTGGAAATTCGCGTGCTGGAGTCGACCCTGGGACAGCGAGCGCTGGCCTGGCATCGCCGCCTCCCCGACCGGGATCAATTTCTGTTCAATTCGGTTGCGATTGCCCTGGCGGCGTTGCTGATCGTCCTCACCGTACTACTCCCCTCCACGCGCTTCGCTCTCAATTCGATAAGTGCCTACCAACAGGCGCGGGGCGACTTGCAGTGGTTGCAAGCCAATGAGCAGGGCGCGCTAAAAGCGGCGGCCGCGGCGGCAAAGCCGGTAGACGCCAACAGTATGGTATCCACTGCGGTGTCATCGGCGCAGGCCTTTGGTCTTGAGTTTCGCCGTTACGAACCCACGGCGGACGGTGACTTGCGTATCTGGTTGGAGCAAGCTTCTTTCGACAGCCTGGTTGCCTGGTTACAGGATATGGCTAATCGTCATCAACTCGATGTCGATAGCCTCACGGTGAGCCCCGGGTCCGATAGTGGGCTGGTCAACGTGCGCCTGGAAATCAAAGGATGAGGGTCGATTCCAATACCAACTACTATCATTTTTTCGGTATCAATGACTCGCCGTTTTCGATTGCCCCCGATCCGCACTACCTGTTTCTGGGTGAAAAACACCAGGAGGCACTGGCCCATCTGTTTTACGGTATCGGCAATGAAGGTGGTTTTATCGTATTGACCGGTGAGGTCGGTACCGGCAAGACGACGATTTGTCGCACTATTCTGCAACAGATACCCGACGATACCGATGTCGCGTATATCGTAAATCCACGGCAGGACGCCACCGAATTACTTGAAAGTATTTGCGATGAACTCGGCCTGTTTTTCGACAGCGAAGAACGCAGCAATAAGGTGATGCTGGATATCATCAACAAGTTTTTACTGGCCAGCCACAGTCGAGGTCGGCATACGCTGTTGATTATCGACGAGGCGCAGAACCTGTCCATCGACGTGCTGGAGCAAATTCGACTGCTCACCAACCTCGAAACCAATCAGAAGAAGCTGCTTCAATTGGTTTTGATCGGCCAGCCGGAATTGGCCGATATGCTTGCATCGAGGGAGTTGCGTCAATTGGCCCAGCGGGTAACCGCCCGCTACCACCTGGAGACACTGAGCCGCCGCGAGACCGGTAACTATATCGAGCATCGGCTTAAAGTCGCCGGCTTCCACGGCACGCTGTTCAGCCCCGCTGCGATGCGGCGTGTCTATCGAGCCAGCGGTGGTGTGCCGAGATTGATCAACGTATTGTGCGAGCGGTGCCTGTTGGGAGCCTATGTCAGCGAGAGTCGGTGTATCGATACGGCAATCGTCAAGCGGGCGAGTCGCGAATTGAAAGACCCGGAGCGCAAGGGTCGCCGGTTCCGCCGACTGCTGGGCAACATCAAGCCGGGGATGTTTGTCATGCCGGCCCTGGCCACGATTTTACTGTCAGTGGTAGTTATGTATGGTTCCGGCTTGCGCTATGTTGCCCCTGAGCCGTCAGCGAAAAACAGCGGGGCGATGGCAGAGTCCCGGGAGCAAGGTGTCGAGCCTGTACAGGGCGTTTCTCCGCAAACCGATCTGCCCGTGGTCGCCAGGACTGTTGCGCCGGAGTCGACCGTTTTGCGGGCAAGTCTGGATGACCGTGAAATCGCACTGCGTGAACTGGCAACACGTTGGAATATCGCGGCCCCTGTCGACGAGCCAATCTGTCAGGCCGTCACCAGGGACGGGTTGTCCTGTCTGGAGCTGGAATTGACACCCGACCGTATCGCCCAGCTGGGCTTGCCGGGGGTAATCAAGCTCCGGCAGGGTGGGCAGCGACAGTACCAGGTTGTCGAAACTTCGGGAGAGCTGCAGCAACTGGTGCAGCAGGGTGATCAAACTCTCAGGTTCTGGGTGTTCTGGCGATCTCCGCCGCTGGCAGCCAGGCACTGGCCTTACTCACTCGGCGATGACCATGATGGTGTTTACTGGTTGCAGAAACGCCTCAACTGGTACCGGGGCAACAAACAATACTGGGTCAGCACCTCACCCCGTCCACAGGCCGGCGTCGCCGTTCGCGATCGCTTCGACTGGTTATACAGTCGCACACCGGTGCTGGCGGCGAGAGAGGATCAGGAGGAGTTTGGCACCAGGATGCAAGGCGAACTCAAGAACATCCAACAACAGCTGGGTTGGCGGGCAACGGGGCAGGGCGACCTTCTCACCTTAATCAAACTCGATACCTTGACCAATACCAGGGCGCCGTTACTGGCTCAATCAGGATAGAACAAAGTGTCATATATTCTCGATGCCCTGAAGAAATCCGATAGTGAACGACAGCAGCGTCAAGGGCCTGCCCTGGCGAGTGTACATCAACAGCACTATTTCCATCACCGCAGCGGACAAAACTGGGGCATGCTTTTGCTGTTGGGTTTTATCGTTGCCCTGGGTTTTGCCAGTTTCTGGCTCTATCACCTGGGATACCTGCAAATCGCTTTGCCTGCGCCGGTCGCCCAGCAAACCCGGGCGGCTACAGCGGCTGTTCTGGAGGACCCGGTCCAGATCGAGGCGCCGGCACCCAGCGCGCAAACGACACCCTCTCCCGATGTTGCTGTGGTAGCCCCACAGGCACGTTCACTACAGAGCAATAGCATAGGCGATAGCTCGGCGGCCGGCGCTCCGGTGGCCGACACTCCGGTGGCCGACGTCATGCCGTCACTGGCCAATATTCGGGAGTTATGGCAGCTGCCTTCCGCGCAGAGAGCGGGTATCCCACCGCTGGAATTTTCACTCCACGTGTACTCCAGCCAGCTCGACCAGCGAAGTATAATCATCAACAACCGGATGATGCGAGAGGGTGAGTACGTCAATCCCGAGCTGTTATTGAAAACTATTACCCCCGACGGGGTTGTCATGAAGTACAGGAACGAGTATTTTCGGGTGCGTATCGTCGACAGCTGGTAGGAGCCGCAGTCCCTTGCACCGAAAAACCAAAATAATCTGTACCATCGGGCCCGCCACAAGCTCTTATGACATGCTCGAAAAACTCTATCACGCCGGGATGAATGTGGTGCGCCTCAATATGTCCCATGGCGACCACGATTCCCACCGTAAAATCATACGGGCCATCAAGACGCTCAATCGAAAGGGCGGCTACACCATACCCGTCCTGCTCGATACCCAGGGGCCGGAAATACGCACCGGCCACAGGGGGGTGGATCTCAACCTGGAGCCGGGAGAGGAAATTACCGTCGTCGTACGGGGTGCGGATGATGTCGAAGAGAGCTCTATCCACATCGACTACGAAGACCTGATCGAGGCCGTCCAACTCGGCGATAAAATCACCGTCGACAACGGGCTGATAAATCTCGAGGTTTTGAGCAAGGAGCATTTCACCATGCGCTGCCGGGTGATCGATGGCGGGCTGCTGAAAGGTAAACGCCACGTCAATCTACC
>JAUXCW010000359.1 GCA_030618705.1 Gammaproteobacteria bacterium
CCCTCAACGACGAAGGCGAGGCCGCGGGCATGGTGCAGGTCTTCGACCCGTTGCCCCCGGTCTTTGCGCTAAAGCCCTATATCGGCCACAGCCTGGGAAGTTGCGGGGTGATCGAGACGGCGATGGTGTGCCTGGCCATAGGCCAGGGCTTTGTTCCCGCTACCCCCGGTTTCGAACAGACGGATGAACGTCTCGGTGTCACGCCCATCACCAGGGAGCTGGCTGTGCGCGGGGGCCACTTTATGCTGAATTTTTTTGGTTTCGGCGGCAATAACAATTCAATTATCCTGCGGGCCGGATAGATGCTCGAGCTAGTCGCAAGCGGTCACTACTATGCCGATCTCGATCAGGCCACACCGCTCAACAGGCTGCGGGACAAGCTGCAAGCGGCCGGTGTCGAGCGCTATCGCCGCATCGATCGTTTTACCGAATTGTGCCTGCTCGGCGCCGCCCGTTGCAGGCAACACAGCACTGTGGAGCTGGATGCGCGAACAGGTATTTATCTCGGCTCCGGTTTTGCCGGCATCGCCAATACCGTGGAAGTGCAGCAGCAGGTCTTTCGCGACGGACAATTGCCCAGGCCCGCCGGCTTTATCAATACCTTGAGCAATTCCGCGGGTTACTACGTCGCTCGAAGCCTCGGTCTGCAAAGCCAGAACTTCTTTCTCTCCCGTGGCTCAGCCTCGCTGGTGGCTGTCCTGCAGATGGCCGCCATGGACATTCGCCTGGGGGTGGTGAGCCAGGCGATGGTCGGTGTGGTCGACGAGAGCGACCGACGCCTCGATTGGCACCGGCATCGGCAGGGGCTGGCAGAGGACGCGGTGCTGGCGGAGGGGAGTCACTGGTTTTTACTGGCGCCCCCCGACGAGAATGGCCCGGGTGGCAGCTGCGGCTTTACGGCGTGGGAAACCCTGTCCGGCATCGACCGGCTCGGGGAGCGTCTGGCCCGACTCCGGGGGCGCTTTTCACATATTCACCTCGCCGATGACGCACTTGCCGCCGGGGCTTCGCTGGAAACGGGTGTGAGTGCGGCTATCGAGTTCAATCCCGTTCTGGGTCACTATCCCTCCCGTATCGGCGGCGTGATGATGGCGTGGCTGGAGCAAGCCCAGGGCCGGGGCTTGCTGGCGATCAATGGCGACAGGGACGGGCGCTTTCACCTGGCTTTGCTGGAGACTTGAGTACCCCGCAGCGCTTTGATTTCACTGAATTTTATTTCTCTTCGAGCCTCCTCAAAACCCCTTCATAATAGATTCTGTGAATGTCAGGTATCACTACTATCTGTCTTGATTATATTGGTCAGGGCTTTACTATGGCCATCCTCGTCAAGGGCGCAGTTTTTCGGCACGAGCCTGGTCCCGGCCGAACAAGCTACGGTTATTAACCCGGATATCTCAAAGGAACTACTATGTCTAATTACGCTGAAGACATCGCTGACGTTAGCAGGCTGCGCGAAGCCAATGGCAGCGCCTGGAATGCAATTAGCCCTGAATATACCGCGCGTATGCGCGCGCAGAATCGCTTCAAAACCGGCCTCGATATAGCCAGGTACACGGCAGGAATCATGCGGCGCGATATGGCCGAATACGATGCCGACAGCAGCCAGTACACGCAATCCCTGGGTTGTTGGCACGGCTTTATCGGCCAGCAGAAAATGCTGGCGATCAAAAAGCACCACGGTACGACCAATAAGCGCTACCTGTATCTCTCGGGCTGGATGGTCGCCGCGTTGCGGTCTGAATTCGGTCCCTTGCCCGACCAGTCCATGCATGAAAAAACCACAGTGCCGGCGTTGATCGAAGAGCTATACACCTTCCTACGCCAGGCGGATGCCCGCGAACTGGGTCACCTGTTCCATGATCTGGACGATGCTCGTTCCGCCGGTGATAAGAAAGCGGAGAAGGTCGCCCAGCAAGCAATCGATTCCTATGAAACCCACGTGGTGCCTATTATTGCCGACATCGACGCCGGTTTTGGTAACGAGGAAGCCACCTACTTGCTGGCCAAGAAAATGATCGAGGCTGGTGCCTGCTGTATCCAGATCGAAAACCAGGTCTCGGATGCCAAGCAGTGTGGTCACCAGGCCGGTAAGGTTACTGTCCCCCACGAGGACTTCCTGTCCAAAATCAATGCGGTTCGTTACGCCTTCCTGGAGCTGGGTGTCGATGACGGTGTTATCGTCGCCCGTACCGATTCCCTGGGTGCGGGCCTGACGCAAAAAATTCCGGTATCGGTTTCCGCCGGTGACCTGGCGCATAAATACAACGCCTTCCTGGAGATCACCCCGGTAGATAGTGCCGATGATGTCAATGAAGGCGACGTGGTGATCAAGCAAGACGGAAAATTGGTCAAGCCCGTTCGCTTGCCCAACGGCCTCTACAAGTTCAAGGACGACACCGGTTTCGACCGCTGCGTACTGGACTGTATCACCAGCCTGCAAAATGGTGCCGACCTGTTGTGGATCGAAACTGAAAAACCACACGTACGCCAGATCGGCGATATGGTTGACGCGATCCGCGAGCA
Organism: Gammaproteobacteria bacterium; assembly: GCA_030618705.1. Taxonomy (GTDB): domain Bacteria; phylum Pseudomonadota; class Gammaproteobacteria; order Pseudomonadales; family JAHEGP01; genus JAHEGP01. The sequence continues at coordinate 2,524 of JAUXCW010000359.1, forward strand.
GATTCCCAACGCCAAGTTGGTATACAACAACTCGCCCTCCTTTAACTGGACACTGAACTTCCGTCAGCAGATCTTTGACTCCTGGAGCGAGGAAGGCAAGGATGTTTCCGCCTACGATCGCGATAAGCTGATGAGTGCGGATTACGATAAAACCGAGCTGGCAACCGCCGCTGATGAGAAGATCAAATCGTTCCAGGCCGACGCCGCCCGTGAAGCCGGTATATTCCATCACCTGATTACCCTGCCCACTTACCACACGGCAGCGCTGTCAACTGACAACCTGGCGAAAGGCTACTTCGGTGAAGAGGGGATGCTGGCTTATGTCGCCGGTGTGCAGCGCCAGGAGATTCGACAGAATATCGCCTGTGTCAAGCACCAGGATATGGCCGGTTCCAATATGGGTGATGATCACAAGGAGTATTTTTCCGGTGAGCAGGCCCTGAAAGCTTCCGGCGAAGACAATACGATGAATCAGTTTTAAATACTAGCGTCGTCACTGCTATGGGCCACCCCTCTGAGGGTGGCCCATCTATTTGCCGTGGAAAACTGCTTGAACGATATTTGCTTTTAAAAACCGATAAGGCAAGGTGGTCACTATTACTTTGGACAAGGAACCGGGGCTTCCAGAGCAGGACCGTGCGCCGGTTGGACCCGGCGCCCGAGCCTACATGGATGTATTATCGGGGGGGCGCCTAGCTCGAGTCCTGGGCTGGGAGCC
>JAUXCW010000365.1 GCA_030618705.1 Gammaproteobacteria bacterium
GTTGAATGGCGGTGGGGAGTTTTTCGTGCTCTGTCGCGGTGTCGGGGCGATTCACCACCAGTAGCACCAGTGTATCGCTGTTGGTCGCGATCAGGCTGTCGAGGCGATCCAGCAGCACGGTGGATTCACGGTGAGCGGGTATTACCAGTACTCGCTGCCAGCGGCGATGGGGAGCGGCAAGCTGTCGGCTCTCCGGCTCCGCATAAACTCGCAGGTATTTATCAATGGCCATCCGGCGTCAATGCAGGGCGGCGCGGCAGGGCAGGGCGGCACAAATATCCGCCTCGACGGTCAGCAATTCATCGATGCGTTCATCGACAATAGCCTGGTCGAAATAGCATCCGGCCAAATCAAAAAAGGTTTCGTAGTGGCGATACTCGGAGCGGGTGATGGCAGCGTAAAAATTCTTAAGCTTACCCGCGGGTAGTGCCTCGGCCACCAGACCAAAGCGTTCCGCGCCCCTGGCTTCGATAATACCTCCGATCAGCAGTTGGTCCAGAAAGTACGCGTCGGAGCCCTTGCGGATGGCTTTGCGGAAACCGGTGACGTAGGGGTCTTTTTCATCCGCGCAGGGGTGTAGCTTGCGGTCGTGCAGTAAGCGGATTACTTCGCGATAGTGATTCAATTCCTCGATTGCCAGGTCGGTCATTACTTCGACAAGGCGGGTGCGGTCCGGGTAGTGGGAGATCATATTGATCGCCATGCCGGAGGCCTTTTTCTCGGCGGAGGCGTGGTCGCGTAAAAAGGTATCAAAATCTGCCAGCACGGCCTCGACCCAGGCGGCGGGGGTCTGGTACAACAGGATCGACATGGTGCCTACTCGTTGTTAGGGGTGCCTAGTATCTCACGCTGTCGGGTGGGGTAAAACTCTCCAGCGCATGCATATAGTTGATGCGCTCGTAGGCGGCGGGATCGACGGCATTTTTCTGGCTCAGGCTGCCCTGCAGTTGCTGCACGGACTCGTATTCCTTGTCCTCCATCCACTGGCTGATCTCATCGAGCAATTCGGTGATGCGCTGCGGGCCCTGGTGCAAGACTGTGCTGCAAACGTGGGTGACATTGGCGCCCACCAGCAGGGCCTTGAGGATGTCCTCGGCACGGTGAAAGCCGCCGGTCACCGCCAGGTCGATGTCGAGTTGACCGCGCAATATCGCCGTCCAGCGTATACGCAGCAGCGACTCGTAGGGGCTCGATAGCTGCAGGCTGGGTAACACCTGCAAGGTGTCCAGGTCGATATCGCACTGGTAGAAGCGATTGAACAGGGCAATGCCGTTGACGCCGGTTTTTTGCAGTTTGCGGGCAAAATTCAGCGGCGAGGAAAACTGCGAGGAAATTTTTACCGCCACCGGAATATCGACGGTGCAAAGCAAGTGTTCCAGCATCTGCAGGTAGCGCTGCTCCACCAGCTCGGCGCTCTCCTCGATATCGGCGGCGACATAGTATACGTTCAGCTCCAGGGCATCGGCGCCCGCTTTTTGCAGCTCACTGGCATAGTCGATCCAGCCCTGGTTGCTCACCCCGTTCAGGCTGGCGATCACCGGGATATCCAGTGCGGCCTTGAGCGCTTCGAGTTGGTCAAGGTAGTTGTCCAGGCTGCTCTTGTAACGCTCCGGGATCGGTAAAAAACTGGAGGATTCGTGGCTGCCCAGGTCCTGGTTGAAGAAAAACCGTTCCAGCTGTTTTTCCTCCGCCAGTAGTTGCTCCTCGAACAGTGAGTACATCACCAGCGCGCTGGCGCCGGCATCCTCCAGCCTGCGCGCACTGTCCACATCGCGGCTGAGGGGCGAGGCCGAGGGCACGATGGGGTTTTTCAGCTTCAGGCCCAGGTATTCGGTTTGCAGCTTAACCATGGTCTTGGCTCCGTCTAGGCGTCGGGTTCGGGGGCGTCCCATTCCAGGGCGGCCAGTTGTTGGTAGCGGTGATAGCGCTCGCGCACTTCATCCTGTGCCTGTGCCAGCAGCTTCTCGGCGGTATCGGGGTCGGAGTGCCACAGCATATTGAAACGGGTTTCCGACTGGACGAACTCGCGGTAGGGCAGGCTGGGTGGCTTGGAATCCATGTGCAGGGGGTTTTTGCCACTCTCGGCCTTGCGCGGGTCGAAGCGGAACAGCGGCCAGTGCCCGCTTTTTACCGCCATGTCCTGCTGCCGGTGGTTGTAGGACATATCGACACCGTGGGCAATACAGGGGGAGTAGGCAATGATTAAAGACGGGCCGGGATAGCTCTCGGCCTCGAGCAGTGCATTGAGGGTCTGCACGTCCTTGGCGCCATAGGCGACATGGGCGACATAGACGTTCTCGTAGTCCATGGCGATGCGGGCCAGGTCCTTCTTGGGGGTGGTCTTGCCGCCGGCGGAAAATTTGGCCACCGCGCCCTTGGGAGTGGCCTTGGAGGTCTGGCCGCCGGTGTTGGAGTAGACCTCGGTATCCAGCACCAGGATGTTGACGTCACGTCCCGAGGCCAATACGTGGTCCAGGCCGCCGAAGCCGATATCGTAGGCCCAGCCGTCGCCGCCCATAATCCATACGCTCTTGCGGCACAGGTTTTCGCTCAGGCGTAAAAGGCGCGCCGCCTCCGGCGAGTCGAGCGCGGCCAGTTGCCGGTCGATTTCCGCCACCCGTTGCCGTTGTTCGTAAATTTCCGCCTCGTCGGATTCCGCGCAGCCGAGGATGGCATCGACCAGTTCACCGTCGAGTTGCGGGCGGAACTTCTGCAATAATTCCCGGGCGAAGCCGCGCTGCTTGTCCACCGCAGCGCGGATGCCGAGGCCGAATTCCGCATTGTCCTCGAACAGGGAGTTATTCCAGGCCGGGCCGCGGCCCTCGGCGTTGGCGCGCCAGGGCGTGGTCGGCAGGTTACCGCCGTAGATGGAGGAGCAGCCGGTGGCGTTGGCGACGATCATGCGGTCGCCGAACAGTTGGCTGACCATGCGCACATAGGGGGTCTCGCCGCAGCCGACGCAGGCGCCGGAGAACTCGAAGTGGGGCTCCAGTAACATGGAGCCCTTCATGGTGTTGCGTTTGACGGCGCGATGGTCGTATTCCGGCAGTGCTTCGAAAAAGGCCCAGTTGGCGGCCTCGGCCTCGCGTAGCGGCGCCTGGGGACCCATATT
>JAUXCW010000299.1 GCA_030618705.1 Gammaproteobacteria bacterium
TTGTCTCTGCCCTGAACGAGACCGAGCTGGCTAAAGTGCCGACCGGTGCGGCGCTGGCAGTGATACTGGATGTCTGTGATAGCGCCAGTGTGGAGCAGGCTGTTAGACAAGCCCGGGAGCAGGTCGGTCCTATTACGGTGTTGGTCAACAATGCCGGGGTCTGCCAACCCGGCCCTATAGAGCTGTTAAGCGATGAGCAATTGCATCGGCAATTCAATATCAATGTCTACAGTATTGTTCGCACGGCGCGCGCCGTGTTGCCCTCCATGCGGGAACAGGGTAGGGGTTGCATTATCAATTTGTCCTCGTTACTGGGGCGTGTATCCATGCCCTTGATTGGTGGCTACTGCGCGTCCAAGCACGCGGTGGAAGCCATTTCCGATGCCATGCGGATGGAGCTGAAGCCGATGGGGATTCGGGTGCAATTGATCGAGCCGGGCTGGATTCGCAGCAACTTCAGCGCCACCGCCGAGGAACTGGCCAGCGATGAGCTGCGCCAGGACAACCCCTATCGGGCGCTGATTGAAAGCAGTGAGGCGAAGCAGGGAGATATTGCAGCCTACGAGGGCACCCCCGAAGATGTCGCCGGGGCAATCCTTGCCGCCCTGGAGCAGCGTAATAACAAGCCGCGTATTCCAGTCACCTTTTTAGCCAGGCTGCTGCTGTCTTTTAATCTGCTGCCGACCCGCTTGCGGGATAAATTGATCATGGCGATGATGACCTGAGCAGAAAGGATCGCCGCGGTGTCACTGGATGCACCGCAGGGCATGGGATATAGTGCCCGACAGCGACGACTCGAACCCATACTGCCAGATGCCTGCAACCACCACCTACCTGAAAACACTGTTAGTGCTGACGTCGCTCTGGGTGTCGGCCAATATCGCCTTCAACCTGGTGGTCGATCCCTTTAATGCCTATCACTGGGTGTATCGGGAGGGTTTTAACGCGGTAAAAATCAGTGCTAATCTGTATGAGCGCATCGCCACACCGCTGATACTGGAGCGGGTACAGCCCGGGCGCGTTTTTATGGGTACCTCCCGCAGTGAAATTGCGCTCGATGGCGCATCTCCCGCCCTGGCAAGTCAAGCCCCGGAAACCACACTCAATGTGAGCATGTCGGGAGCCAGCATCTACGAAACCTTGCTGCTGTTTCAGCATGCCGTGCAGGTGGCGCCGGTGAGAGAGGCCGTTATCGGCCTGGAAATACACGCATTCGCCATGCACGACGAAGGTAGAACCGAGCTCGATGCCTACGTGGCCAGGGATTGGCAGGGGAGGCCCGGCACCGGTTATCGCCTGCGCCAGTTTCGCGACAGCCTGCTCGCCCTCGACGTGACCACCAACTCCCTCGAAACCCTGGAGAAGCAGGACGATGAATATCGATTGTCCGCCGACGATGGCCGCTTCCTCGGTGCCAGGACGGTGGAGGACGCGCTGGCGAAAACGACACACCGGGATTACTTTGCCCGTTGGATCGGCGAATGGGTAAAGGGGACCTGGACACCATGCCCCAGTGGTGAGGTCATCTTTCGCCGTGGTGAACGGTTCGACAGCTTTGCGCGCTTTCGTGACATTCTGGTACTTGCCGCCGAGCGCGGGATCGACCTCAAGCTGTATATATCGCCCGCACATGTGCTGTTGATGGAGGCGATGCGGCAATCCGGTGTCTGGCCGTCCTCGGAGAAATGGAAAACGTCGCTGGTAGCGATTGCTGACGAGGTAAATGAAATCTACCACAGCGATTTTCACATCGTCGATTTCGAGCTTGTCGATTCGGCTACCACCGAGGCCGTGCCTGTCTCCCCGCAGGATCGCATGACCTGGTTTTTCGATCCCGTCCACACCACACCGGCCTTTGGCAATGTCATACTGGACAGGCTGTATCAGCCCGGGAATGATTCCAACAGGGGGGTAACGCTACGCCGGGACCGTCTGCCGCAGCAACTCGAGCACCTGGATCAGCAGTTGGAGCGCTACAAGCGGGACCACCCCGGAGAGATAGCATTTGTCGCCGAGCAGGTGGAGCGCAGTATTGCTTTGCGTGAAGGTTCTGCATTCTGTGGAAAAGCCAGGGGTCTGCATTAACGCTAAGCCAGTTCACGCTGCCACTGGCGACGTGAGCCGGTTATCAGCCGGCTTTTTTACGCGGGGGTTTCCGAGCTGGTGCTGTCTTTTTGCGGGCGGGGGCCTTACGCTTTGCCGTTGTGCGGGTCTTTGTTTTCAACCTGGATCTGGCCTTGGGTTTGGTTTTGGTTTTGGCTTTGGGTTTCACCGAGCGCAAGCCCGCTACTTCCTCCAGTTCCTGCAGGGCTTCCTCCAGATAGTCGATGAAGCGCTGTATCTCGGGGAGAGAGCGGCGGCAGGCGACGATGCCGAAATCAAGGCTCTTGTAGTAGCTCACCAGGGTGATATTCATGGCGAAGCCGTCGAAGACGATGGACGCCGGGTAGATGCCGTCCAGGCGGGCGCCGTTCCAGTACAGTTGCTCCCGTGGCCCGGGAACATTGGAGATAACGGTGCTGAAGGCGGGGTATTTCGCCGCCAGGCCCAGTATCGTGGTGACCACGGCGGGCATCTGGGTGAGTTGCATAAACACGGCGGCCTCACCAGGGGATAAATCCTGCAGAAGGCTCTTGCCGGCCCGCATGGAGTCCTGGATTTTTCGTATTCTCCGCTCGGGGTCACGGATATTGGTGGCGAGGTCGGCGGTGATAAAGCCTACGGCATTGGTGGAATCCAGATCCCCCTCCGCGCGCAGGGAAACGGGTGCCATGGCCTTCAACGAGTGTTTGGGTAACTCGTTGTGTGATATCAGGTAGCGGCGCAGGGCCCCTGAGCACATGGCCAGAACCGTGTCGTTGATGGTGCCGTCCAGGGCTTTGCAGACGGCCCGGACCCGTTCGAATTCCCAGGACTGGGCGACAAAGCGCCGGGCGCCGGTGACCCGGGTGTTGATCGAAGTTTTAGGCACGTTGTGCCAGGGTACTGCCAGGTTGCCACTGCGGCCGACGAAGGCATTGCCGAAGCGGCTCATGGCGGTAGCCAGGTTGATAGCGGAGTCAAAATTCTGTTTCAGTGCGTCCAGCGCCGTGCGTACCTCCTGCTCGGGGGGCGGCCGATTGCCGAACTTTTCGGCCTTGTAGCGCTCATAGGCGTACTGGGAAAAGGGCGAGTAATCGATTCTTTCGGACTTGCGGGTGGAGTAGCTGCTGCGGGTGAGGTGCATGGCGCCGACGCCATCGATGGCGGCGTGGTGCATCTTGTTGTACAAGGCGAATTGGCGGTTCTGCAGGCCCTCGATCAGGTGGGTTTCCCACAGTGGCCTGTTGCGGTCCAGCAGGGTGCTGTGCAGCCGTGACACCAGGGCGAACAACTCCCGGTAGCGCCCCGGATTGGGCAGGGCCGAGTGGCGAACGTGGTAGTCCAGGTCGATCTTGTCGTCCTCCTCCCAGTAGAATCCCAGCGGGGTGGCCTTGGCATAGTCACCGAACGGTTTACGAAAGTCCTCCACATTGCGCAGTACGTCCGCCAGGCTGCTGAGGAACTCGTGTTCGTCTACGCCATCGGGCAGGGTGAACAGGTTGACGCCGCCCACGTGCATGGGTGTCTCGCGCTTCTCGGCCAGCAGAAAAGCGGCACTGGTCATATCCACTCGTCTCATCATTGATCTCCTTGCTCGTTCCTTCCCAGTATAGAAGACGACAGTAACATACCGGCTTCCCTGTGCCGAGTGGTCCGGCATCCCGGTAGCCGCCCAAGGTGAAAATTTAGCAATGCACTTTGGCTAAAGGCCATGGTAAACTAACGCACGTTAGTTAAAAATTAATTATCCGAGGTTTGCTTATGAGTCAGTGCCCGTTCTCCAATGTTCTCGATCCCGATACCTATGCCGATGGTATGCCCTACGAAAAGCTCAAGGAGCTGCGTGACGCCGGGCCGATCGTGAAGATGGATGACCCGGTGACTGGTATTCCCTACTGGCTGGTCACTCGCCAGGAAGAGCTCGATTACATATGCAAACACGCCAAAATATTCTCATCCCGTGAGCGAACGGCGTTCCCCATGGAATTGGAAGACTATGTTATCGAATTCCAGCGCCTGGCCATCATCAGCATGGATCCACCGCTGCACCAGAAAAT
>JAUXCW010000172.1 GCA_030618705.1 Gammaproteobacteria bacterium
CCGTCCTTCTGGATATTGGCCAGGTAGAAATCATTGGTATCCTGCAGGGCGCGATGGCTGTCTTGCAGGATGTAATCGTTCCAGCAGGAGGCGAGAATAGAGGCGACGGTGGGTTTGCAGATATCGCAGCCCAGGCCTGTGCCGTGTCGCATCAGCAACTCGTCGAAGGACTTGATGCCATCGATACGCACCAGGTGGTAAATTTCCTGGCGGCTGTAGGGAAGGTGTTCGCACAGGTCCTTGCTGACCTCGATGCCCTGTTTTTCCAGCTCGCTATTGAGTACCTGTCCCACCAGGGCGGCACAGCCGCCGCAACTGCTGGCGGCCTTGCAGCAGCTCTTGATTTCGCCCAGGGTGTGGGCGCCGTCGGCAATGACGGCAACCAGGTCGCTCTTGCTGACATTGTTACACGAGCAGATCTGCGCGCTGTCCGGTAGTGCATCGACGCCCAGGCCGGCCATCGGTGAGCCGTCGGGGCGGGGCAGGATCAAGGCCTCCGGGTTGGCCGGCAGCTCCATATCGTTGAGGGCCAGTTGCAGCAGGTTGCCGTACTCGGTGGCGTCGCCCACCAGCACGGCGCCCAGCAGGCGGTTGCCCTCGGCATTGACTACCAGTTTTTTATAGGCTTCCTTGCTGTCGTCGATCCAGGTGTAGCACTTGGCGCCCTCGGTATTGGCATGGGCATCGCCGATACTGGCGACGTCTATGCCCATCAGCTTGAGCTTGGTGCTCATATCCGCGCCCTGGAATACGCTTTTTCCTGCGTCGGTAATATGGTCGGCAGCGGCCTGGGCCATTTTGTTGCCCGGTGCGATCAGGCCGTAGATGCGTCCGCCCCACAGGGCGACTTCACCGATGGCGTAGATGTCGGAATCGGAGGTCTGGCAGTGATCGTTGATAACGATGCCGCCGCGTTCGCCGATTTCCAGTCCGCTGCTCCTGGCCAGCTCGTCCCGTGGTCGGATACCCGCGGAGAAGACGATGATGTCGGTTTCCAGCTCGGTGTCATCGGCGAAGACCATTTTGTGAAAGTGATCATCGCCGTCGATGATTTCGCTGGTGTTCTTGCAGGTGTGGACATCGACATCGAGGGATTCGATCTTGTGCCGCAACAGGTTGCCGCCGCCTTCGTCGACCTGCACCGCCATCAGCCGTGGCGCAAACTCAACGACATGGGTTTTCATTCCCAGGTCCACCAGCGCCTTGGCAGCTTCGAGGCCGAGTAGACCGCCGCCGACGACGGTGCCCACGGTGTGATCCCTGGCGCATTCGGCAATCGCCTGCAAGTCCTCGATGGTGCGATAGACAAAGCAGTTGTCCCGCTCATGGCCGGGTACCGGTGGCACGAAAGGGTAGGAGCCGGTGGCGAGAATCAGTTTGTCGTAGTTGATTTCGTCCCCGCTCTCGGTGGTAACCGTTTTGCACTCGCGGTCGATGGACTTTATCCGCGCATTGGTCAGCAGGGTGATCTTGTCGGAATCGTAAAAACCCTTTTCGGCCATATTGAGTTGCTCGGCATCGCGGCTTTCGAACCAGGCGGTGAGGTGGACCCTGTCGTAGGCCGGGCGAGGTTCCTCGCCGAATACCACGATTTCGAAACGATCCGCTGCGCCGCTGTCGACCAGGGTTTCCAGGAAGCGGTGGCCCACGGGACCGTTGCCGACGACTACCAGTTTTTGCTTCATCCTAATCCAGCCCTGTTGATTCAGTGATTGCGCTGCCGTAGAGGCGCTTTAGCCATTCCCTGCAAGCTCTAGCAATTTGCGGGCCAATTGTCCGGAGTAGGGCCCTGGTGGGGGTTTGCGGCGGCCTGGGGCCGGAGTGCCGGCCGGGAGGCTCACCAAAACGGGGCACCGTGCACCGATTTGGCGAGCCGCCCGGCGATGTGCAGCGGGTCAAACCGCACCGATCGGGGGCGGCGGTGCACATCCCTGGTTCATTTCGGTTCAGCGTGGCCGCCGACAGCGCCCATTCCGCCCAATCTGCTGCTGCGCCGGTGAATGGCACGGCCTTTGCTAATGCTTTATCCAGGTGGCTCCGGCACACCGTTTAGGTTGCCCTGCCGCACCATTCGGTTCTGTATCGGCATCGGCATCGCCGTCTATTGAGGGAAAGTGTTATATGCGTTCAGATAGCTTGAACCTTGTTGATTTTCACCAGCCCAGGATACGCATGCTGCATGTCACCTGGGTGGCGTTCTTTATTTCCTTTGTCGTCTGGTTCAGCTATGCGCCCTTGCTGGTATTCATAAAGGAATCCATGGGGCTGAGTTCGCAACAGCTCAAGGCGCTGATGATTCTCAATGTCGCCCTGACCATTCCCTCGCGTATCGTGGTCGGAATGCTGGTCGACAAGTTCGGGCCCCGCGCCATCTTCAGTATGTTGCTGATGGTGTCTTCCTTTTTCTGTTGGGGCTTCGCCTTTGCCGACAGTTTCGAGATGCTCGCGCTGTTTCGCTTTCTCGGCGGATTTGTCGGTGCCGGCTTTGTTATCGGTATTCGGCTGGTCAGCGAATGGTTCCCGGCCCGGCAACTGGGTATTGCAGAAGGTATCTACGGCGGCTGGGGTAATTTCGGCTCCGCCGCCGGCGCCATGATCCTCCCCACCATTGCCTTGTTATTCGGCGGTGAGGACGGCTGGCGCTACGCGCTGGCGAGCACCGGTTGTATCGCTTTCGCCTACGGTATTTTTTTCTATATCGTGGCGCGTAACACACCCAAAGGCTCTACCTATTTTAAACCCCGGCGCAGTGGTGGTCTGGAGGTCAGCAGTTGGGGTGATTTGTATTTATACCTGGGCATGAACATACCAATGTATCTCGCCCTCGGCGCACTGGTGTGGAAACTGTCTCCCGCCAATCTCGGCCTGCTCGGCGAGCTGACGACCAATGCCATGTATATTGCGTTGATCGCACTGTTCCTGTTCCAGACCAGCCAGATCTGGAAGGTCAATAAGGAGCACCTGCGGGAGGGCGTGGCCGATATTGACAAGTATTCCTTTAAGCAGGTGGCGGTGCTGGACTGGGCCTATTTCGTCACCTTCGGTTCCGAGCTGGCGGTGGTTTCCATGTTGCCGCTGTTCTTTATGGAGACCTTCGAGCTCAGCGCGGTCACCGCCGGGCTGTTGGCAGCGGGCTTTGCCTTTATGAACCTGGTGGCGCGCCCCGGGGGCGGTTGGCTGAGCGACACCTTCGGCCGCAAGAAAACCCTGTCGATACTGATTGCCGGGCTCGCGGTCGGCTATCTCGTGTTGGGCCAGATCAACAGTAGTTGGTGGATACCCCTGGCCGTGGTCGCCACCATGTGCTGCTCATTTTTCGTGCAGGCGGGAGAGGGGGCCGTGTTCGCCATGGTGCCACTGGTGAAGCGTCGGATGACCGGCCAGATCGCGGGGATGGCGGGCGCCTACGGCAACGTCGGCGGGGTGACCTTCCTCACTGTGCTCTCCTTCGTCGATACCGCCACCTTCTTTATGGTGATCTCCGGCTGTGCCGCACTCTGTCTCGTCCTGGTCCAGTTTATCGACGAGCCCAGTGGACACATGGCCGAAGTACTTCCCGATGGTACGGTGCAACTTATCGATGTCACTTGAACTGTCTCCGCGACAGGATACAAGCTGTGATATCCTCGAATATCTGTCATTCCAGCGCAGGCTGGAATCCAGTAAGTCATTGCTTTTAATGGATCCCTGCCGGTGCTGGGATACGTGCCCTCTCCAGAAACCTTAGTTTCCGCGGGGCGGCCTTCCGGACGGGCACTTAATCGAGAAATCAATCATGGCTGTAGACAAGGCGGTAAAGCTCGACAAATTTATGGAAGGGGTTACTGCTCGTAATCCCGGTGAGTTCGAGTTTCACCAGGCGGTGCATGAAGTGGCGATAGATATCATTCCCTATATCGCCAACAAGCCAATCTATAAAGATCTGCGGATTCTCGAGCGGATGACGGAGCCCGACAGAATTATCAGCTTTCGCGTGGTGTGGGAGGACGACGCCGGGGAGATTCGAGTCAATCGGGGCTTCAGGGTGCAGCAGAATAACGCCATCGGCCCGTACAAGGGCGGCATCAGGTTCCACCCCTCGGTCAACCAGAGCGTACTCAAGTTTCTGGCTTTTGAACAGGTGTTCAAGAACTCCCTCACCGGATTGCCCATGGGCGGCGCCAAGGGTGGCGCCAACTTCGATCCCAAGGGGCGTTCGGACAGCGAGGTGATGCGCTTCTGCCAGACCTTCATGATGGAACTACACCGGCATATCGGCCCTAATACGGATGTCCCGGCAGGTGATATCGGGGTGGGTTCGCGGGAGGTGGGCTACCTTTTCGGGCAATACAAACGCCTGGTGAACCGATTTGAAGGCGTATTGACCGGCAAAGCGCTGGATTTTGGTGGCAGTCAAGTGCGTACCGAGGCCACGGGCTACGGTGCGGTATACATGATGGAGGAGATGCTGTCCCACCACGGCGAACATATCGATGGGCGCTCCTGCCTGATATCGGGTTCGGGTAATGTCGCCCTCTACTGTGCGGAAAAGCTGATAGCACTGGGCGGCAAGGTACTGACCCTTGCTGATTCGAGTGGATTCATCTACGCCAAAGACGGCCTCACCAAGGACCAGGTCGACTGGGTCAAGGACTTGAAAAACGGTCGCCGGGGGCGGATTCAGGAAGTCTCAAAGGAGTTTGGTTTAAAATACTACAAGGGAAAGAAACCCTGGGGTATCGCCGGTGAATTGGCTTTTCCCTGTGCCACGCAGAATGAAATCGATGGCAGCGATGCCGAAACATTGGTCAAAAACGGTGTTAGGGCAATTTGCGAGGGCGCCAATATGCCGACCACGCCGGAGGCGGTCAGGGTATTCAGTGCTGCCAGCGGTGTGTTGCATGCTCCGGCCAAGGCTGCCAATGCCGGTGGCGTTGCGGTTTCCGGTCTCGAGATGAGCCAGAACAGCCTGCGCCTGCAGTGGACCGAGGCGGAGGTGGATCTGCGTTTGCGGGAAATCGTCAAAAAAATACACGACGAGTGTGTGGAGCACGGCGCTCGAAAAGGAAAACAGGTCGACTACTTCAAGGGTGCCAATATCGCCGGTTTCACCAAGGTCGCCAACGCCATGTTGGCATATGGTGTGATGTAAGGGGGCGCAACCAGCCTGGCCCTATTGCGCGCCCATGACGCTCGATCACTCCCTCCACGGTGCAATGCTTTCCCTGTCGGTGGCCCAGGCCAGTATTGCCGGGGTTAAGGCTATCAACGAGGACGCCATCGGTATCAGGGTGCCGGACGGCAAGTTGCTGACCAACAAGGGTGCGGTGGCGGTCATCGCCGATGGTGTCAGTGCCGCCGAGGCAGGCAAGGAGGCCAGCGAGACCTGTGTCCGCAACCTGCTGTCGGACTATTTTTCCACCCCCGACAGCTGGTCGGTGAAAAAATCCGTGCATCAGGTATTGACCGCCCTCAATCGCTGGCTGTACGCCCGGGGCCTGGGTTTCGGTGATGAGCAGCGGGGTTATGTCAGCACCCTCAGCGCTGTCGTTTTTAAATCCCGCAGCGCCCACCTGTTTCATATCGGTGACAGCCGCATCTACCGTTTAAGGGACGGCTGCTTGGCGCAACTGACCCGGGATCACAGCATGCCGATCTCGGAGCAGCAGTGTTATTTGACCCGTGCCATGGGCCTGGATATTCATCCCGACGTCGATTACCGCAAGCTCGACCTGCGTACCGGCGATGTATTTCTATTGTGTACCGATGGAGTCTGCGACTATCTCAGCGACGCGGCTATGGCGGAAGCGATCATGGCCGCAGCGGATGACCTGGAGCCGGTCGTCCAGGGCATCTTGCGCCGGGCGCTGGAAAACGGCAGTCACGACAATCTCAGTTGCCAGTTGCTGCGCATTGATAGCCTGCCGACGCAGCAGGTCGATGATGTGGTATCACGGCTTACCGAATTGCCGTTCCCGCCCTTCCTGGCACCGGGGATGGTGCTCGACGGTTATTGTGTCGAGCGCGAGTTGCACGCCAGCAATCGCAGCCAGATATACCTGGTCAGGGACGTGGCCAGCGAAACCCGCTATTGCATGAAAACGCCCTCGGTCAACTATGAAGACGATGCCGCCTATATCGAGCGCTTCGTGATGGAGAGCTGGATCGGCAGTCGCATCAACAGCCCCAATGTGGTCAAGGTGGTGGAGTCCCCACGGCCCAAGAGCTGCCTCTACTACCTCACAGAGTATGTCGACGGCATCACCCTGGCGCAATGGATCGTGGAGAACCCGAAGCCCGCGGTGCAGGAAGTGGTTTACCTGGTGGACCAGGTGGCCCGTGGTTTGCGTGCCATGCACCGCCGGGAAACCCTGCACCAGGACATCAAGCCGGACAATATCATCATCGACCGCAACGGCATTGCGAAGATTATCGATTTCGGCTCCTGTCACGCCGCGGGTATCGCCGAAATCGCCACGCCGATCGAGCGCGAAATCGCCCTCGGCACCGCCTCTTATTCAGCGCCCGAGTATCGGGTGAAAAAGCGCCCGGGGCCGCAGGCAGATATTTTTTCCCTGGCCGTGGTCTGCTTTGAGATGTTCACCGGTGAGCTACCCTTTGCCGGCAAGCTGGAGCATTGCAAGACGCCGGATGACTTTCTCAACACACGCTATGTGGCGTCCTATCGCATCAATCCGCTGGTGCCGGTGTGGATCGATGGGGCGCTGCGCAAGTCGCTGCGCTACCATCCCGAGGCTCGTCACCAGGAGGTATCCGAGTTTGTTTACGAGTTGCAGCATCCCAACAATAAGTATCTCGAGCGGGAATTCCAGCCGCTACTGCAGCGCGACCCGGTGTTGCGCTGGCAAATCCTCTGCGGGGTATTGGCCTCCGCCCTGGCGGTAAGCCTGTACTTTCTTATGCGCTGAATAAACCATCGTAGTGAGGCAGAACCATGAATGAGCATGAAAAAATCAACTATCTCGAAATCCCGGCAAGGGACATCGAGGCGAGCAAGCGGTTTTTCGCGGCGGTATTTGGCTGGCAGTTCCAGGACTTCGGCCCCGACTACTGTGCATTTCAAAACGCCGGGCTCAAGGGCGGTTTCTATCGCTCCGAGCTGTGCGCCTCAAGCGAAAACGGCAGCGTCCTGGTGGTGTTCTACAGCCGCGAACTGGAGCAGACCCAGGCGGTTATCGAGCGTTTCGGCGGCACTATCGTAAAACCGGTATTTTCTTTTCCCGGTGGTCGCCGATTTCACTTTTGCGATCCCAACGGCAATGAGTACGCGGTCTGGTC
>JAUXCW010000382.1 GCA_030618705.1 Gammaproteobacteria bacterium
AATAGCCGGGGCTGCTACTATCACGGTATTTTCATTTCCCGGGTCGCTTTCCACCTTGGAGCCATTGCAGCCCAATATGGCTGCTGACGAAAACATCACCGCAAGCGAAAATACCTTTAATAACATATGGTTAAGATGTTGTCGCATCACTGGCGTGCACCTTTTCTGCCATTGGCCACTATCTAAAAAACAATGGCTGACTCACCCGGGGCGCCAGGCCCATTGCGTATTCCAGCGCCTGACTGACGGACTCGAGCTCACTCAGTCCCCGCTGGGCGGTAAAGCCGGTCAACTGGTAGTAGTGAAACATCAACAGCCATCTGCGCAAAGCCGCCGGCATATCAGAAGCCGAGGGAATGCTGTCGTCCGGGTCGCCCGAAATGCCAAGGTACGGGCCGAGGGTTTCCAGTATACCCGCCGCGGGGCGACCACGCGCTCTGCCGTCGCCGTCCTTGTCAATATGTGGATCCAGCAGGTATGTGTAATACAATCCAAGGTCGCTGATAAGGGGATAATCGGTGTGGTAGTGTCGGTTGATTGTTTCAAGAAAGGCATTGGCCAGCCGCGCATGGCCGGTGTTGGATGGGTGCACACCATCGAGGCTGAGCCATCCACCGAGAAAACGGGTATAGGCCGGGCGAGCAATGGCATGCGGACTCGAGCTGGTACCCCGCAACAAGCCATACACGTCGACTACCGGCGCACCAACCGAGGCCGCCACCAGGCCTATAACGTAATTGTATTCACGAACCCGCTGCTGGATAAGCGCCAGCTCACGTGGGTCGAGGATATAATCGGGATCCTGGAATATCGATGTATCGGCAAGACCCAGTCGGATCATCAGCATGCTGATCAGCGTGGTTCGCGTTCCCGGTGGTAGCGCATTTTTCAAGCCGAGAAATTTTTCCAGATCCCGGTTATCCATCAGGAAGCCAATCTGGGTGACATCCGGAATATTGGCAAACACCAGCTTGCTGCCGGTGACAGCGAGGCGGCTGGCAATCTCACTGAAATCCTGTGCGAATTCTTCCGTCGATGTCATCTGAGAGGCATCGAGACGGTCCCAGGATGTGATAGTTTGCAGGATTTCATTATTGCCCGCCCAGCAGATTATGTAATCGGGAACAGGCGTCCAACGCTCGGCAATCTCCAGCTGGGTGCCGGTCCGCGGGTACAGCACAAGGTCGGTCTCGGAGTTGATATCCCAGGGGAACACCGCGTCTGCCCGGTCGGTGAACAAATCGTCCAGGTCACTACCGGAAACCGACAGGTTGTTTGCACCCAGCAGGTAGGACTGGCGCCAACGACCCAGGGTGGTACCGACACTGCCGACCGCGTGGCTCTGAATCAGGGGCTGCGTAAATTGCGCCCCCATTTTCATCGCCATCAAGTTGAGGTAGACATGGGGCTGGGTCTGCTGGTTGGCATCGGCCGCCTGCACGCCCTCACCTATACTGTCGCCCAGCGCGACAATGGTCGGCGCCGCACTCACTTTCATCGAGACGGCCAGCAATAAGCTGAGTACCGGTATCACGGCGGCGGAAAATCGGATTGATGCTTTCATGGATCTCGCTCCCGGGTCTTTTACTGGAAAAGTCATCCTGGAATACGAGCCTGGTGGGCACAGACCAACTCGGAAATCGATTGGTGTGCTACCCCCAACCTCTGATAAGCAGAATTCCGTTAGCTGCAATCACCATTTTACGGATGTGGCGTGGAAATAACAAAGGAAATTGGGGACGCTACCCTTTTCCCCAGAGGGGAAAAGGGTAGCGTCCCCAATTTCTTTTAGGCCAGCGTGGCGTAACCCCGGTAGGTGTAGCCGACAATCCTCGGCGTCTTGCGGACGTATTCGCTTTCGAGCAGGCCGATCTTGAAACCGGCGGAGTCGATACACTGGTCGATGGGCCGGTTGATATTGCAGCCGCCGGCCATTTTTTTCCAGGCGCCGTTGATGCGGTTTTGCCAGCGCCGCACACCGGCGTCCGGCGCCCTGCCGTGTTCGCAGAAAAGCAGTTTGCCGCCGGGCTTGAGTACACGCCGCATCCCCTCCAGGGCGACACGCCAGTCGGGGATAGTACACAGGGTATAGGTCAGCACTATAGTGTCGGCGCTGTTGTCCTCCAGGGGAATCTCCTCACCGGGAAGATCGAGCCACTCGACCGGAAACGGCGCCGCCCGCAGGCGATCCTCGGCGATGCCGCGCATCCCGTGGCAGGGCTCCAGCCCCCATACCATCTCCACCTTGTTCGGATCATAGAACGGCAGGTTGAGGCCCGGCCCCATGCCCACCTCGAGCACCCGGCCCTCGGCCTGGGGCACCACCATTTGCCGTTGCCGCGCGATAGCTTTGTTACCACATGCCAGGTTGATGAAGTGCGGCATTACCGTGTCTGCATAAAAGCTCATAGATATCTATCCGTATATTGTCCAAAATCAATGCGTGTATACTGGCAGCCGGCACAAAAGAAAGAAAGAGGCAAGCCTATGCGATTTATTCTCCCTGCCCTAATAGCCCTGGCCCTGAGCGGCATCGTCCGGGCGGATACCATGGAATGTGGCGGCGGTATACTCGACTCCGCCGAGGTCGACCCACCCACCCGGGAGGATGTGCGCGAAAAGTGCGGGGAACCCGACGAGCAATACAATCAAGGCTACGAGTGGATCTATCGCAAGCCGCAATGGGTCTACGTGCTGCAATTTGACAACCACGGCGAGCTTATCACCAT
>JAUXCW010000146.1 GCA_030618705.1 Gammaproteobacteria bacterium
ATGGCCAGCAACGGCCCCGGGGTCGCCAACATCCTGCCCGGGGTGGCGGTGGAGAGCGGTGAAGGCAATCGGGTATTGTTGATCACCAGTTGCCGACGCACCGGTATCGCCTACCCCGACCGGGGCGGCACATTCCAGTATTTCGATCAGGTCGGTGTCACCGCAGCGATGACCCGGTGGTGCGGCACGGTCAGCAGCCACCAACGCCTGCCGGAAATGGCGCGACAGGCATTTAACGCCTGTTGGACAGGCAGGCCGGCCGTGGTGCATCTAGACATACCGGAAAACATTTTTAACAACGCCTTTGAATTCCCGTCCGATGCCTTGCGGGAGCCATCCAGTTATCGCGCACTCACGCCACTGGCGGTCGACCACGAACAGGTCAAGGCTGCCGCCACACTGCTGCGCGACGCCCGTTTTCCAGTAATCCATGCCGGCTCCGGTATCGTACACGCCCACGCGGCACAGGAGCTCGCCGCAGTGGCGCAGGCGCTGTATGCACCAATGACCGTAAGCTGGGGCGCACGCGGAATAATCGATGAAGCCAGCCCCCTGGCCATTCCCAACAGTACGCTGAGCGTCGCCGAGAGTGCGCGCACTCGCAGTGATCTGTTCCTGGTACTGGGTTCCCGGCTCGGCGAAACAGACTGGTGGGGTCGGGGCCATCACTGGGGTGGCTCAAATCCCGAAATCGCCAAGCGTTGCATCCAGGTCGACATCGATCCCGGTATAATCGGCAACAATCGCGCGGCGGACCTGGCGATAGTCGGCGACGTAAAGCGTTTTCTCATCGCCCTGCGCGAGGAACTGGAGCGTGAGCCCGTTGCCCATGCAAGCCTGGAGTCACGCCGCGAGGCAGTCAGCGAACTGGTCGCCGAGAAGTCGCAGGTTCGCAGCGAACTCGACGCCGCCCTGGCCAACGAAGGCGCACCCATGCATCCGGCACATATCCCGACTGTCGCACGCAAGGTGTTTGGTGATGACGGCATGCTGGTGATAGACGGTGGCAATACCGCGGTGTGGTGCGCGCACTACTACCGCAATGCACGAGCCGACGCCATCTACTCCACTTTCAAGTTCGGCATGTTGGGTGCCGGCGTCGGCCAGGCACTGGGGGTCAAGGTTGCCCATCCCGACCGGCCCGTGGTATGCATTATCGGCGACGGCGCGATGGCGATGCACCTGCAGGAAATCGAGACCGCCGTGCGCGAACAACTGCCCGTGGTCTATATCGTGCTATGTGACCGGCAGTGGGGCATGGTGAAGCTGACCCAGCAAGTCGGCATCGGCGACTTACGGTCCGCGATGGGCATCGAGAGCGAGGGAACCATCAACGCCGATTTCGAAGAGATCCGTTTCGACCAGGTGGCCGAGGCCATGGGCGCGCACGGTGCGCGAGTTACCGACTCGCGGGAACTGGAAGCGGTGCTGCAGGGCGCCCTGGACTCGGGCAAACCCGCCGTGGTGCACGCTGACGTCGATGCCGCCGCCCACCTGTGGGCGCCCAATCTACTGGAGTTCAAGGAAATGCACGGCGAACCGGTAGGCTGATTGCAGCACGCAGCCGTGGATTACTCACTGGACGCAATTACGCTCAACTTCCAGCCCGGCAACTTGCTGGCGCTGAATATCATCCTTGCCCTGCTGATGTTTGCCGTGGCGCTGGACCTGAAGCCGGAGGACTTTCGCGCCGTCGCCAGAGCACCGAAAGGTCCCCTCGCCGGTATCGCGACGCAACTGCTGTTGTTGCCGGCGGCGACCTTCGTACTGGTCCAGCTCATCGACCCCATTCCAAGCGTAAAACTGGGCATGATGCTGGTGGCTGCCTGCCCGGGTGGCAATGTGTCCAATTTCCTGGTGTGGCTGGCCCGTGGTAATACCGCATTGTCAGTGAGTATGACCGCGGTTACCAGTTGTGCCGCCGTGGTTATGACACCACTAAACCTGGCCTTCTGGGCGTCCCTCGACCCCGACACCCGCGCCCTGCTGGCCGAGGTTGCGATTGATCCGGCCAGGGTGTTTGTCACCATCTTGCTGATCCTCGCCCTGCCCCTGGCCGCAGGCATGCTGTTGCGCTCACGGCTACCTGATTTCAGCGCACGCATTCAGCGGCCGATGCGCATGATCGGTGGCGTCATTTTCCTCGGCTTTATCGTGGTCGCGTTCTACAATGCCCGCGAGTATCTGACCATCGATATTTTGCCGGTACTGGGTATCGTCATCATCCACAATGCGATGGCAATCAGCCTGGGCTATGCGGTTGCACGATCACTGGGCTTGCCCAGCCGGGACCGCCGCGCAATCAGCCTCGAGGTCGGCGTACAGAATAGCGGCCTGGGGCTGGCCCTTATCTTCAATTTCTTCGCCGGCCTCGGCGGCATGGCCATCGTTGCCGCGTGGTGGGGCACCTGGCACCTGGTGGGCGGCTTTACCATAGCCATGATCTGGTCGCGCTTCAAACCCGAGCAAGAGAGCAACAGCCATGCCTAGGAACATCCTGGTTACCGGCGCCGCCGGCTATATCGGCAGTCTGGCGGTCACCGCTCTGGCAAAAGACAGCACAGTCGGCACCCTGGTGGCCTATGATCTGCGCAAATCCACCGCGCCCGCACCGGTCGTGGTGGTTGCCGGCGACATTACCAGTGATGACCTTGCCGCCCTGCTCACGCGGCACGCCATAGACACGGTGGTTCACCTGGCCAGTATCCTCAAGCCACCGATCGGCGCAGCCGCCGACCTGGCCTGGCGCGTCGATGTGCAGGGAACCCGTCGCCTGCTCGAGGCGTGTGTCACTACCGGTGTCAGTCATCTTGTGGTGACGACCAGTGGTGCGGCCTACGGCTATCACCCCGACAATCCCATGTGGCTCAGCGAAGCGGCGCCCATTCGCGGACACCAGGCTTTCGACTACAGCCGCAACAAATGCCAGGTCGAGGCCTTGCTGGCTGACTACCGGCAAAACCACCCCGGACTGACGCAACTGGTACTACGCCCCGGCACCGTAATCGGCAAGGGCACCCACAGCCCGGTAACCGAAATATTTGAAGGCCCGGTGATTATCGGTGTGCGCGGTAGCGCGGCGCCGTTCGTGTTTATTTGGGACCAGGACCTGGTGGCCATCCTGATCGAAGGCGCACTCGGCAAGCGACAGGGAATCTACAACGTGGCGGGTGACGGCGCATTGACCGGCCGGGAGATCGCCCGCCGCATGAATAAGCCCTACCTGCCGCTGCCCGCTGGTTTACTGGCAGCGACACTGGGGCTGCTGAAGCGAATCGGCAAGAGCGCTCACGGCCCGGAAACGGTAGACTTCCTGCGCTATCGCCCGGTGCTGGCGAATACTCGCCTGAAAAGTGAATTCGGCTATACACCGATCTCCTCCGCGGCGGCATTCCAGATCTGGCTCGATGAGTTGGAGGCCCCGGTCGACCCGAAGGCCGCCGGCGATGTCGACTATCGCCAGGTCGTGGTCATCACCGGTGCGGCCGGCGGTATCGGCAAGGCGCTGGCGCGACGCTGGGCCATTGACGGCGCCCGCGTCGCGCTGCTGGATTTCGAGCCCGGACCCCTCGCCCGCGTCACTGCGGAACTGACCGCGATGGGTGCCGATGTATTGGCGATCGAAGTCGATGTCACCGATTTCGACGAATGCCGGCGGGCGATAGACTCGGTGGCCAGTCGTTTCGGCCGCATAGACGTGCTGGTCAACAATGCCGGCGCGGTTCACCGCAGCGCTTTTGTCGACACCGATATCGATGTCTACCGTAAAGTCATGGACGTCAATTTCTTCGGCAGCCTGCACTGCGCCAAGGCGGCGCTGCCATACCTGTTGCAGGCGCGAGGATTGATCGTGGTCACCAGCAGTATCGCCGGCATTGCCCCACTCTATGGACGCACCGGCTATGCCGCCAGCAAACATGCCTTGCACGGCCTGTTCGAATCCGCTCGCTGTGAACTTGCCGATGCGGGGGTGCGGGTGATGATGGTCTGCCCCAATTTTACCCGTAGCGCGTTCGAACAACGTGCTCTTGGCGCGCACGGAAAACCAGCCGGCACAAAACGATCCCTGACCGGTAAAATCGCTGAACCCGTGGATGTTGCCGATGCCATCGTAAACGCCGCGCAAGACGGCAAAGCGCTGCTGGTGCTTACCTGGCTGGGCAAGCTTTCGTACTATCTTTCTCGACTGGCGCCGTCACTCTATACTCGCGGCATGGTGCGTCGCCTGAAAACCGGTCAGCAAGTCCGCTAGCGCGGAAATCTCACCATAGGGTGGATTGTGTACGACGGGCCGGGCGTATGTACCAGGGTGCTGAGTCGCGGTGTCGCCTGCCCCTACCAGTTAAAGCGCTGTCCTACCAACTCTTCCGATAGGCGCCATAGTTTATCTGCCCGCACCGGGTCCAGCGCCCTGCTGCGGTAGCCGCCCAGGCTGTCCGGGCTTTCATTGACCACGCCGCGTTGGCAGTCGGCCAGATACAGCCCGCCCTCGCCTTCGAGGTCGGGAGAGGTGGCCGCCCATACCGTTGTCGCCGCGCCCGCCTGCAAGGATTTGAACGCCAGTTTGCTACCGGCCGGCTGCATCGACATCAAGGTCTCGAAATCCTCACGCTGCATATGACGCGCCAGATCAGTCTCTGCGATGGCGCCGGGATGCACGGCATTGCTGCGGATACCCCGCGCCGACAGGCGCTGGTCGAGGCCCAGGGAAAACAGGACGTTGGCGGTTTTGGCCTGGCCGTATGCCTGCCAATTATTGTAATCACGCTGCTGGAAATTGGGGTCGTCAAAATCGACATCGGCAATCTGGTGCCCGCCGGAAGACAGGTTCACCACCCGCGCCGGCGCCGCCGCCAGTAGTGCCGGCATCAGCAGGCCGGTGAACAGGAAGTGTCCCAGGTGACAGACACCGAACTGCATTTCAAATCCATCGGCGGTACGCGCCAGCGGACAGGCCATGAGCCCCGCGTTGTTGATCAGGCAATCGAGACGCTCGTAGCGCGAGAGAAAATCCTGCGCCGCTTCTCGCACACTGGCCAGGGACGCCAGATCCAACTCCAGGGTATCGATATCCGCATCGGGTACCGCCTGGCGGATTTCGTCCACCGCGGCGGAGAGCTTCTCACGGCTGCGTGCCGCCAGGATTACCTGCGCTCCCCTTGCGGCCAGCGCCCGTGCCGCTTCCTGGCCCAGCCCGCCGGAGCCCCCGGTTACCAGGAATCGTCTCCCCGCCAACTGCCGACCCGCCAATACCTCGTCGGCGGTTGTTTCGGCACCGTACTCACGATCCTGCTCCATCGATTATCCCCTTGCTTGATGTCTTTTAGTCCAGGTTTTTCAGCAACAGATCGAGGCCGAAACGAAACTGTTTGTCACTGACGATATCCGCAATATACGGCGCCAGCTTCACCCGCTCCGGATAATCCTCTGCCGGCAGGCTGGCCAATCGCTCGGCGCCCAGTGCCCGCCACTCCTCATCACTGTCGATACCCGCCAGTTCCTGTTGATGCCGGACCGCGCTTTGAAGCACCGCAAAACCCACGGTATAGGCAATAAGCGCACAATTGGTACGAGCGCGGGCCTCATCGTGCATTCCGGAGCGCTTGAGCGATTGCAATACACGCTCCGTACTCCTTTGCGTCATTTCGCCAACGCCATAGCGCTGGGTCAGCAAGGGCAGAATCCCGGGGTGGGACACCAGATTCTCCCTCACTGCCGCGTAGGCGTTACACACTTCTTCATGCCAGTTTTCACTGGAGCAGGCCTCGAGGTCCGGCAGGGAGCTGACATAATCGAACATCTCGTTGAGTAATTCTTCTTTATTGCCGAAGTAGCGATAAATAGCCATGGGAGCCACGTTCAGCTGATTCGCCAGACGCCGCAGGGTAAGCGCGTCCAGACCCTGCTCATTGGCAATGCCGAGCGCCATTGCCAGGATCTTGTTCCGGGACAGGCCGGGCCGACGACCCGGTTTTTTACGCTGAACGCCTGCTTTCTCTTTCCGTTGCTGGTGCTTTGCCACGCGCACACTCCCCAATAACCAGTCGGGTAATTTTTATTAGCGGATAATACACAATTGGCGTCGGAGATACATTCCGGCGGGAGGGAGTTGTTATCCGGAACAGAGAATATAATTGCTGGCGCTATGCTTGGCGCTGTACATGGCCTCGTCCGCCAGGCGCTCCAGCTCCGCCCCATCCTCTGACTGGTCCGGATATACGGCGGCGCCAATACTGACCCCGACCGCCACTTGTTCACCATGGACAAGCATTGGCTGGCGGATGGTTTCGACCAATTTGCTGGCGACGCTATCGAGATCGGCGTCGCTGGCGATGTTTTCCACGATCATCGCAAACTCATCGCCCCCCCAGCGGGCGACGAAGTCCGTCGAACGCAGCAAATCTTGCAAGCGCAAGCCCATTTCCTGCAGCAGGTAATCGCCGGCCCCATGGCCGAGCCGGTCATTGACGATCTTGAATTTATCCAGGTCGAGGAACAGGATCGCCACCCGGGTCTCGCTACGACGCGCCCGCGACAACGCCATCTCCCAATGCTGGATAAAACTGCGCCGGTTGGGCAAGCCGGTCAGTTGGTCATGGCGCGCCAGATACTCAAAATTGGCCCGTTCCCGCGCCAGGCCGCTGCGCAGCATGTGATTCATAAATTCATACTGTACAACGGTCATCACCACCAGGAAGCAGGACATGGACAGGGAGATGGTGAGCGCGACATTGTAATTACCGGGCACAATGATCTGGCTGAACTCATAGCCGCTGCGATCCAGCAGCAACAGGAGCAACCAGGTGGCACAAACCGCGACCGTCCAATACAGTCCTGCCCTGGTGCCCGCGGTGACGCCGAGAAACACCGGCAGCAGGATAAAGAGGGACAGGGTGGGTGTGGCAATACCACCGGTGAAGGACGCTGCCTGGAAGAAGGCACACCAGAGAATGACCCCGAACAGGTTTGCCGCCAGTAGTCTGGATTTGAATACCTTGAAGGCCAGCAGGGTGAGAAAGGTACCCGCGCCCAGGATAGTAAGCAGATGGTCGGCCAACTCGGCCCCGGCCGCACTAAGGGGAACGAGCTGCGCCAGGCCAACATAGAGCAGGCACAACAACACCATCATGCTCAACAGCACCACCGCCAGAACCCTGAAGCGTAAGGTTTCATGCTCTGTCAGCCGGCACTCTTCGGGAATGATACTGTCGGCAGCCCAGCTGACAGCGCTTGTAAATCTGGCGAAGAGGGTTACCTGCCTGGTATTCGATTCTTCCATAGATCAAAGTATAGACAAACGATTGCCGAACAACAGGCCCTGGGACAGCAGATACGAGATATTACAAGCCAGGTTCGTGCGAGCCTTCACATGTCGCCTGTGAAACGCTGCACAGCCCTGGAAAAAAGCACAACGGACTTAATATTATTTATAGATACCGCTTACATCTTATTGTTATTTAAGTTTTTCTATTATCCTGGGGTATACCAGATCGGGGATGTCCAGGCCCGTTCCTGGATAAACCGCGGCACCGCCTCCGAATGACAGTCTGCGGGACGCTGGTCCACCGGCATGGCCAGGCACTGCCAGGTGCTGTAACGGCAAGTCGGGTTTTCCACCGCACGCAGGTAATAGACGGCGCGTTTTTTCGCTTCGAAGTCCGGGTCGCGCCACACGGCGCACAGCTGGCTGAAACCCTGCCCCCGGGGCTCGCAGGTGGCAGCATCGACGCCGGCGCCGTTATCGGCATCCCCCGCCACATCGTAGACCTGCTGATGGTGATTACCCGCGTCGTCATACCAGCCCTTGATCACCTGGATACGCTGCAGGGGAACCCCGGGAAACTCTGCGCTACCCGCATCCGCGATTGCCAGGGCGAGAAATACCGGCGCTCCCTCAGCGCTATCCGCTGGCGGCAGGTCGTTGCCCATCGCCACACCACCAGCATAGGCATGGGCCAGCAGATCGGGATCGTCGCAGAGGGAGGCAGGATAATCCCAGCCGGCGAAAAATCGTGGCTTGATGCGGGGACCGCTGGTGCCGAACACCTCCTTGCGCTGAATCGCATCGAACAGGGAATCCCGGGTGTTTTGCTCCGCCCACACACCGATCAGCCCCCCCGGATT
>JAUXCW010000195.1 GCA_030618705.1 Gammaproteobacteria bacterium
GTGTAGTTGATATTACGATTGACGACGTAGGTGACGGCATCCCCGCACTGGGCTTTTCTCAGCTTGTCCGCCTGTTGGCAGACATAGGCAAAGTCATCGTCGCGGGCCGTAAACAGGCCGGCGATCTCCTTTTCCTCCAGGCTTTCCCCCGCCACGGCCCGCTCGACCACTGCCTGTAACGCCGAATTCGGGCGTGGATCCTGCTTGCACAGCAAACCGGATTCCAACGCGGGCAGGGTCTCGGAGCTTCCGGTCTCCCAGCTATCGGCCCTGGCGTAAGCCGCGCCGTCGATGCACTGCAATACACGACGATGCAGTGCCGGGTCCAGCCAACGCTGGTAGTCCCGCGCATAGCGGGGATAGATCGTCAGCCTCTGCTCCAGGGTTTTACCCGCCGTGCGAGTTTCACTGGCGAGTTTTTCCAGGTGAGGCCAGGGCGCCTCCGGGTTGACGTAGTCCGGCGTCAGCGGCGACACCCCGCCCCAGTCATCGATACCGGCGGCGACGATTTGCGGCAATACCCCGGGGCTGAGGTTGGGCGGCGCCTGAATACTCATGGCAGGGCCGAAGATGATGCGCGCCACCGCAATGGTCCACAGCAATTCATTTAAATCCGGCTCGGGGGCGTCGGCCATATTGGTGTCGGGCTTGGCCTTAAAATTCTGTACGATGATTTCCTGGATGTGCTGGTAACGCTGGTGCAGCGCTCTCAGTGCCAGTAATGATTCGATGCGCTCCCGCCGGGTCTCGCCGATACCGATTAAAATACCGGAGGTAAAAGGCACCGCCATTTCACCCGCACGCGCTATGGTATCGAGCCGCCGCTGAGGTATTTTGTCAGGTGAACCGTAGTGTGGCATACCCTTATCACAGAGCCGCTCGCTGGCGGACTCGAGCATAATCCCCATGGAGGCGGAGACCGGCCGCAATATGGCGATTTCTTCTTCGGTCATGCAACCGGCATTGATATGGGGCAGTAGACTCGTCTCATCGACGATGGCTTTTGCCACCCTCGCCACGTATTCCAGGGTGGATTCGCAACCCAGCTCGGCCAGTGCCTTGCGTGCGGCGCTATAGCGCAGCTCGGGCTTTTCACCCAGGGTCAGCAGCGCTTCGCGACAGCCCATTTGTTCGCCGCGGCGCACCACATCCAGCACCTGCTCCACGGACATATAGGCCGATTCGATGTGCCGCGGCGTGCGCGCAAAAGTACAGTAGTGGCAGACATCCCGACACAGGTGGGTCAGCGGAATGAACACCTTGCGGGAATAGGTGACGACACCACCGAATTGCCGATCGCGCAGCTCCCCCGCCAGCGCCATCAGGGCCCGGGTATCGTCGCAATCCGCCAGTGCCAGAGACTGTTCATGATCTGGCAGCAGATCCCGGGGCAACGATTTCAGCACGGATTCAGTTTGCATGGTCAACTCCTGCATCGGACCGGGTCGGGCCGGGGTGTGCACGCTCGACGTCTTCTCCCTGTAACTGCATCTGGCGCAGTCGCGTCGCGAGATCATACTCGTTCAGGACCGCGCGGGTCCTGGTACAGATCGCGGCATCATTATCCAGGGCATCAAACAGCCGTTCCAGATCCTGGGGGGTATCGATATCGAGTTGCATGCTCGACAGGGGCAATAGATCACAGGCGATACCGGCTTGCCCGCAGGCGGCGCGATGTCGCGTAAAACTGTCCGACCCGTAGGCGAAGCGTATCGGCGCGGGGAGCGAACACAGCAGGCCGTTGCTGCCACGTTCGCGGCGGTCAGGCGCCAGCCGGACAAAACTCTCTGGCGCGGCATCGATATCCGCTGCCAGGGCAGCGATATCCCCAGCTGAAATCGCCGGGAGATCGCCGTGCAATACCAGCATATGGCTGGCGCCACGCTGCGCCAGGTGGGCGGCGGCTTGTTCGACGGCCGCATTGAGGCCACGGCTGTGGCCTTTTTCCACCAGCACCGAGGCGCCGTAGCGATAGGCCAGTAAACCCGCGCCCGGGTCATCGGACACCAGCAGAATACCGTCGATGCCGGCAACGCCGCGCAAACACTCCAGCATATCCTCGACCATGGCCTGGGACAGGGCGCGGCGCTCACTGGGGCTCAGTACGCCGGAAAGCCGCTGTTTGGCGTTGACGAAGTCCTTGATCGGGATCAGCACCCAGAGGCTGGTTTTATTCATCGCTCATATACGCACAAAAGTCAGTAATTCCCGCGCCAGGCGGGTTTTATCCTCGAGTGTATGCATTACCGTACCCGTTACCAGGCATTTCATGCCGAGGCCCTCGATCAATGATGCCTGATCGCGGTCGCATTCATCAATAACAAATCCGTCCAACAAGCCGGCATAATAACGGCCAACCTCCAGGGCGGTGGCCGGCAACTGCATCTCCCGCATCATTTTTGCCGCGGGCCCTTTAAGGGCCCGGCCACCGACTATCGGCGAAACGGCGATGACCGGCGCGGGACATGCCAGCAATGCCTCCCTCAAGCCCTGCAAGGCCAGTACCGGCGCCACACTGACAAAGGGATTGGAGGGGCAGATGATAATCGCCTCCAGGTCCGGGTCGCGCAGTAACGCCATCAACTCAGCTTGCGGCTCGGCCTCTTCCAGCCCCTCAAAACGATAGCCTCGCACCGCCGGTTCACACTGGCGGCGGACGAAATAGTCCTGAAACGGCAAGTCGCCCTCGTCGGTTTCGACCACCGTGGCGACCGGCTCATTCGACATGGGCAACAGGCCGTGTTCCACGCCCAGTTCCCGACAGAGCTGCCGCGTCAGTTCGGTTAAACTCCGGCCCTGTGACAGCATATGGGTACGCATGACATGGGTCGCCAGGTCCTTGTCGCCCAGGCGAAACCAGTCCGCGCCGCCGAGCGCGCCCAGGCTCTCCATAAACTGCCAGCTCTCCCCGGCGAGACCCCAGCCCAGCCGGGTATTGTTGAGCCCGGCCAGGGTGTACATCACGGTATCGAGATCGGGACAAATGCGCAGCCCCAGGTGAGTAAAATCGTCCGCGGTATTGGCGCAGATGAGCAGTTGTTCGGGGGCTAATATCCGTGACAGGCCAAGGGCCAGCTTGGCGCCACCGACGCCGCCTGATATTGCCAGAATTTTATCTGGTCCCGCCGCCATCGTAACTAACGAAAAAGATCGGCTGCGCGATCGCGCACCAGGGATGCGGATCCCGCGGTGCTCGGCGCCAGCTCGGCACCGGATATCAGTACTACCGGAACGCCTTCATCCGCCTGCCCCATCAGATAGGATGCCGCCGCAGCCAGTTCATCGGCTACCGCCACTGAAGTCACCTCCATCGGCCGACCCGACAGGTCGATTTTTCCCACCAGGTCCAGCACCGGTTCAAACCCAGCCGTTCCCAGGGCAAAACCGATAGCGCCCTCACGCCACGCCCTGCCCGCCGAATCATTGATGATGACGGCAACATCCACGGCCAATTCATCGGCGATCCGCTGCCGCAAGCGACGCGCAGAACCATCCGGATCCTCCGGCAACAGCAGCACGGTATCGCCACCACCGTCGATGTTGGAGCGGTCTATGCCGGCATTGGCATGCACATAGCCCAGCTTGTGTTCGACGATGAGCACCCCCGGACGCTGACGCACGACCTCGTGGCTCTGTTGCAGTATCAACTCCACCAGGCGGGGATCCTTGTCCACTTCCAGGGCGAGTCGTCTTGCCTCATCTCCGGCGGTGACCTCATCGAGATCGACATAGCGGCCCTCGGATTTGGAAATAATTTTCTGGGCGATCACCAACAGGTCGCCGTCGACCAATTGCGTGCCCGCGCCTTGCACCGCATCCAGGATAAGCGGCAACAGCTCGTCGCCGGGCTTGACCAGCGGCAGTCCCGGCAAGGCGGTCAGTTGCAGTCGGCGACTCAAGCCTGGCTGTCCCCCAGGCCGGTGATTCGAATGCCGGCGTGGCACTTGTAGCGCCGGTTGATGGTAATCAGGATCGAGGTCAGGGCTTCCGCGGCGGCGGCGTTGGCTATCGGCCCGGCATGGAATCCGCGCATACCGGCGGCCTCGACCAGGCCAATGACGGTTTCCCGTGCCTCCTTGCTGTTCCCCGCCACCAGCACATCGCACTCGAGGCCATGGCCCTCCTGCAGGTGATGCGCCGCGACATTTTGAAAGGCGGATACCACCTGTACGTCCTCGCCCAGCAGGGCCTGTGCAATCTGCCCCGCGGATCCGCCCTCGGGCAGCTGTACGGTTCCCACCTTGGGCGGCACCAGCGGCACCGTGACATCGACAAGTATCTTACCCTGCAATTCCGGGCTGACGTACTCCAGGGTACTGGCCTGGTGACTGAAGGGGACGGTACACACCACCAGATCCGCGGCCCGCGCCGCATCCAGGTTTTCCAGCGGACGGACAGCGATATTGCCGACTCCGCGATCACCCATGACTTTTTGCAGGTCGTCCGCGGCGGCCTGGGCCTTTTCCAGGGTTCGCGAGCCGATCACCACTTCATAGCCGGCCTCGGCCCAGCGTCGCGCCAGTCCGGTGCCGAGGTCACCTGTGCCACCGAGTATTGCGATAGTCTTGATACTGTCAGTCATAAATGTCGTCACTCTTACAAGAAAAAAAACCGGCCACAGGCCGGTATCGTATGCCGGCGCATGGTATCAGAGGCGGGGGACAAGGAAAACCACGGCCCACACCACATCAACCATGTAAAATTTCGCGGCAACATTATAATATGCCGCCCGGGCAGCGGTAGCGCCGGGGCCATCTATTAACTATTGGTAATACACCAACGCGGAAACAGGGAAACCAGCTATGGCAGATGCGCTCGATATGACCGGCAAAGCCGTTATTGTAACCGGCGGCACCAAGGGTGTCGGCAGGGGTATCGCACTGAGCTTCCTGCAGGCCGGCGCCGATGTGGTCGTCTGTGGCCGCAGCGAGCCGGATACCGTACCGGAAATCGACGGCCGCCGTGCCGTATTCCAGGCGGTGGATGTCCGCGACCACGAGCAAATCGAGCAATTGGTCAATTTTACCATGGAGCGCTATAAACGGCTCGACGTACTGGTCAACAACGCCGGCGGAGCCCCCAATGTCGATGCCGCCACCGTCAGCCCGCGATTTTCCGAGTCGATTATCAAACTCAACCTGCTCGCCCCGCTGAATTTCGCCCAGGCCGCCAACCGGGTGATGCAACAACAGGAAAGCGGCGGCACTATCATCAATATCGCCAGCGTCTCGGCGGTTCGCCCTTCGCCGGGCACCGCCGCCTACGGCGCCGCCAAGGCCGGCCTTATCAACCTGACCACCTCACTAGCTGTGGAATGGGCGCCCAGGGTACGCGTCAACGCCATCACCGCAGGCTTGGTACGCACCGAGCAAGCCCACCTTCACTACGGCGACGAGGCAGGCATCCAGGCCGTGGCGGATACCATACCGTTACAGCGCATGGCCGTACCCGGGGATATCGGCAATACCTGCCTGTACCTGGCCTCCCCGCTGTCCAGCTACGTCACCGGCGCCTCTATCCTGGTGCACGGCGGTGGTGAAAAACCGGCATTCCTGGACGCGGCGACGACAGACAAGCCCTAGCGCCGCTCACCATCGACCCCTGCGCCACCCGGGTGCGCAAACAACTTGCAAACGCGGCCAAAGCAATGCAAATTGCGAGTAACAGCACAGATTGAACCGATGTAAAAGAGGGCTCGAATGACTTACAGTCACGAAGCAGAACACCACACCCGCTCCAGGATTTCACTTTTTTTCGCCCTGAGCGGAGTCATCATGTTGCCCCTGGGGGCGCTGGGCACAAAATTCGGCCTCTGGAGCCACCATATCGGCATGATCATGATGGTGCTGGGTTTTCTTGCCGCCCTGGTGCCGGTGGCACTATTTCTCGGCTTTGGATGGCACGCCGGATACCGGAGCGAGCGCCCGGCACTTTTGTGGGGGTTTATCCTGGGCCTGTTACCGCTGTTCGTGGCCATCTCCCTGTATACCGACAGTGGGGAGGCGCCGATCATTCACGATATCTCTACCGATACCACTCGCCCCCCCGAATACCAGGCCGTACTCCAACTGCGTGACAGTGGGGACAACCCCCTCGATTGGCAGAGCGCCGAGGCCGAAACGCAACGCGAGGCCTACCCCGACCTCGCGCCGATACAGACCTCGCTGAGCCTGCAACAAGCCAGGACCCGGGCGCTACAGGTCGCCGCGGAACTGGGTTGGGAGATCGTCGACAGTGACAGCCGGCCCGGCTATATCGAGGCCGTCGACACCACATTCTGGTTCGGCTTCAAGGACGATATCGTCATCCGTATCGAAGCGAGCTCCACCGGCAGCAGCATCGATTTGCGATCGGCGTCACGGGTGGGCAGTGGTGATATGGGCGCCAACGCAAAGCGAATTCGGGCTTTTATCACAATTTTCAACCAGCAATAGTCGCAACAAGCGCGATGTGGACGCACTTCTCGCGTCAATGGTAATTATTTACAGGATTACCCGGCCCA
>JAUXCW010000266.1 GCA_030618705.1 Gammaproteobacteria bacterium
CCCACGACTGTCTTGACCGCACGGCGCATTGCCTGCATCTCTTTATCGGTGATCGTGAAATCCGCCTTGACCATCTCGAACAGCAAGGCGCAGGCGGCAAGTTGAAGAGCTTGTTCGGAGTCTGCCGCGTTTTCGGGACGCAGTTGCGAATCGAAAAACCGTTTGATTTTTCCCAGCATCAGATTTTCGCCAGTTTGCTTTCAAGCAAACCCTGATCCCTGGCGAAACCCCGGATTCCCTCCGCCAGTTTTTCCGTTGCCATGGCGTCTTCATTCATCGCCCAGCGAAATTGTTTCTCTGTGACTCGAATGCGATCTTCCCCGGACACGGCCTTGTCGGGATCCAGCTTTCTTTGCAAGTGGCCCTTGTCATCCTGCAATTCCTGTAGCAACTGAGGACTTATGGTGAGCCGGTCACAGCCGGCCAGTTGCTCGATTTCCCCGGCGTTGCGAAAGCTGGCGCCCATGACGATGGTCTGGTAGCCATGGCTCTTGTAGTAATTAAAGATGCGAGTGACGGAAATCACCCCGGGGTCTTCGTTGGCAGGGTAGCTGGCCCTGCCGCTGTCTTTTTTGTACCAATCCAGTATGCGCCCGACAAACGGTGAAACCAGCGTGACGCCGGCCTCGGCGCAGGCCACCGCTTGTTCAAAGCCGAACAAGAGGGTCAGGTTGCAGTGAATGCCCTCTTTTTCCAGCACCTCTGCCGCGCGGATACCCTCCCAGGTAGAGGCAATCTTGATCAGGATGCGTTCGTTGTCGATGCCCCTGGCATTGTAGGCGTCGATCAGCTGGCGAGCTTTGCGCAGGGTGGCACGGGTATCAAAAGACAGCCTGGCGTCGACCTCGGTGGAAACCCTGCCGGGAATGATATCGAGGATCTCCATGCCGATCGCGACCGCGAGCCTGTCCACCGCCATGCCGAGTTGCTCGCGGTCACCGGCATTTTGTCGCCTTGCCCACTGTATGGACTCCTGTATCAATTCCGCATAGTGGGGCAGCTCGGCGGCCTTCAATAGCAGGGAAGGGTTGGTGGTGGCATCGAGGGGCTTATACTGGCGCATGGCCTCGATATCGCCGGTGTCGGCGACCACGTCGGTCATTGCCTTGAGTTGTTCGAGCTTGTTGCCCATCGATGCGCCTCCAGGGGGGAGGCGGTATGATCTTCGGATGG
Source organism: Gammaproteobacteria bacterium (assembly GCA_030618705.1). Taxonomy (GTDB): domain Bacteria; phylum Pseudomonadota; class Gammaproteobacteria; order Pseudomonadales; family JAHEGP01; genus JAHEGP01. Next base: position 1,174 of record JAUXCW010000266.1, read on the forward strand.
GCAGCCTATGTCAACGCGGTGTCATCGATATGCGCCAGGGCTGACAGTAACACCTCGTTACCCGCGCCGGGCTTCGACGCGTGTTCGCTCAGGTATCGTCGATAGGCTCTTGCGCCCGAGAGCCCTTTAAACATTCCCATCATATGTCGGGTAATGTGATTGAGCCGCCCACCCCTGGACAGTTCATCCTCGATATAGGGGATCATGCGCATCACGGCTTCGACCTGCGATTGCGACGGCGCGGTGCGGCCGTAGAGTTGGGGGTCGACAGGCGCCAGGCACCAGGGGTTGTGATAGGCCGCGCGTCCCAGCATGGCTCCATCCACTTGCTCGAGGTGCGCGGCGGCCTGTGCCACTGACTCTATGCCGCCGTTGATGATAATTTCCAGCTCAGGGAAATCCCGCTTCAGGGCGTAGACCCAATCGTACATCAGCGGTGGCACTTCACGATTCTGTCTGGGGCTGAGCCCGCTTAACCAGGCTTTACGCGCATGGATAATAAAAGTGCGAACCCCGGACTCACGCACGACAGCGACGAAACTGGCCAGTTCTTCGTAGGAGTCCTGGCGGTCGATGCCGGTGCGGTGCTTGATCGTGACCGGGATGGAGCAGGCATCGACCATCGCTGAAAGGCAATTCCTGACCCGTTCGGGCTCGGCCATCAGGCAGGCGCCGAAGCGCCCCGACTGCACGCGATCCGAGGGGCAGCCGACATTGAGATTGACCTCGTCATAGCCCTGGCTGGCAGCGAGACGGGCGCAGTCTGCCAGCTCGCGGGGATCCGAACCACCCAGTTGTAGCGCCACCGGGTGCTCTGCCGGATTAAACTGAAGAAAGCGTTCACGGTCGCCGTGGAGCAGGGCGCCCGTGGTAACCATCTCGGTATAGAGCATGGCCTGGCGAGTGATCTGGCGCCAGAAGTAGCGGCAGTGCCGATCTGACCAGTCCATCATGGGCGCGATACACAAGCGATGCGCTACGCTCGGCATTTCGTCTAACACTCTGGTTTGCAGCTTACGCTGATTTTTATCGTGGCGTGGGCGTGTACAAGAGGCTCGCCAGCGTGCCGGGGTCGTAGGGGATCAGTGCCTGTTTCTGAAGTAGTGCCACGCAGTCGGATTCGCCGGCGGGGCCGGAGCGACTGTTGACGATCATGCAATCGATAACCTTGCCGTAGTGAGCCATCTCTTTCTTCAGGGCGCTCCAGGACTCCGGGTCCGCACGATTGCCGGGGCGTTTATTAACAAACTCCGCGAGCACATCGACAGACTGGCTATCGAGTAATTGACCTTCAATCTTTAAGCCCAACAGTGAGAGGTGTTGGACGGCGCGATTGTAATCTGACTCGAAGGTTTCCTTGCCGGCTCGATAAACCAGGCCGATAGGCGTGTAGCCGAGTATGTGAAAGCGTTTTTTCTTGATCTCCAGGTCTACCAGTGCCAGGCGAAGAAGGAGAACATCCTTTCCCGGCTCCTCGACGATGGCAAAATCATCTGATAACGCATTAATGATGGTTTCCCGGAAGGCCGCGGTAATCACATTCAGTTTGGCGAGATTGATACCCTTGTACGGCGAATCTTCGGCGATAAATACCAGCGGCTCGTCCACCATGATTTTGCTGTATTTCCCCAGCCTGGCGGTGGACTGCCCGGGCAAGTAGAACAGCATGAGGGGGTCGCCGGCCGCCGGTACCAGTTTGTCGCTGTGATTCAAAAACAGGCTGTCGGCGGAAAGGCCGTTTGAAAGGCCGGTTAAAATCACTGCAAGCAGGCCGGCGAGCAGGGATAATTTGCATTTTCTTGATTTCATATTGCACCTCGTGTCAGCTATTGTTTTTCCGCGTCACCAGCCTTGCGCTGTGGCCACCGAGTATGCCAGAAGCCTGATTGATCGACCACAGCCTGAAAACCGCTGCAAGAGCCCAGGACTTGTGCCGATTTGAGCTGTTTTTACCTCGCAGGTAAGGAATAAACGCCGGGTTTTTGATTTTACCGCGGCAAGTAAGCAGGTGCGAGGGTGTACAATGGGCGAAACGAGTGGCTTCATGATTTGACGACGAGGTGCATCCATGGGCGTGCGACAAAGCAGTGAACTAAAGCAGCTGCAAAAACAGATAGATGAGGCTGACAATTATGCCAGCTGGCGGGTCGCCGCTATCCTGCACGATGAAGCCACAGGTATGGACAAGTGGCGCGAGACCGAGAAAACCCGCTTTTACGATCACAAATCAATTCGCCATCGCCTGGATAAGCTCAGGAAGCTACGCCGCGACAAGGATGATCATGGTCTGTTATTTGCCCTCAATGAAGGCATTCACGGCAATATGGGTGGTATGGGCAAGCCGGTACTCTACACTCGCGCCAGGTATTCAACCAAGCGCCTGGTCGTCGAATACATCGACGAAATTGTCGATTCGCTGGAATACCTGGCCGGCGTCGATAATCCCGAGATCAGCTTTGAAGAGCGGCTGGAGTTTTTTCGCCGTGCGAGTCATTGCTATGGTCGTTCCGCGCTGATGCTCAGCGGCGGTGCCATGCTGGGCTTCTTCCACCTCGGCGTGGTCAAGACCCTGGTAGAGGAGGATTTACTCCCCCGGGTATTATCCGGGGCAAGTGCGGGTTCCCTGGTCGCGGCTGTTGTCGGCGCCCACACCAATGAAGAGTTGCTGAAGTTTTTTGATCCGGCCGAATTGACCACTGAAGCGCGCTCCGACGTCGGTTGGATCAATAAGCTGATAGGTGGCAACAATATCGATGTTCATGACCTCGAGCTCATGCTGGAGCGATTGCTGCCCGACCTGACCTTCCAGGAAGCCTATGAACTAACCGGGCGCCAGATCAACGTCTCGGTGGCGCCGGCCGAGGAACACCAGACCTCCCGTTTGCTCAATGCGATCACTTCTCCCAATGTGCTGATTCGCTCTGCGGTGATGGCTTCCGCCGCGGTGCCGGGGGTGTTTCCTCCGGTTAAACTGCAGGCAAAAAATGTCAAGGGCAAGAAGCAGGACTACCTGCCGAACCGAAAGTGGATAGACGGCTCCCTGGTGGATGATATGCCTGCCAAGCGCCTTTCCCGACTCTATGGCGTCAATCACTATATCGCCAGCCAGACCAACCCCCTGGCGCTGCTGATTCTGAGCGACCCCCACAGTGAGAAGGGTGTCGTGTCGGCCGCGTTGCAAATTGCAGAGCGAACCGTGAAAGAATGGCTGCGTATCAGCCATAACCTGACCAAAAAATACACCAAAAAATATCCGCGCTTCAACCTGGTTACCAATACCGTGGTATCGGTTGTGACCCAGGAGTACATGGCCGACATCAATATCATTCCCCGCTATCGGTTCTTTGATCCGCGCAAATTACTCAGCCATCTCACCGAAAAACAACTCATGAACCTGATTCAGGAGGGTGAGCGCGCGACCTGGCCGAAGCTGGAGATGATTCGCAATTGTTCCAAAATCGGTGAGAAACTTGACCAGCTCGTGCTCGCCTATGAACACGAAGCCCTCGTTCGCCTGGATGCCGCCCTTGCCG
>JAUXCW010000012.1 GCA_030618705.1 Gammaproteobacteria bacterium
CTTCCCTCCCTTCCGCGGTGGTCTTATGCGCTGGGTCGATACCGTTGGTCTGGAGCAATTTGTCGCCATGGCCGAGGCTTATAGCGAGCTGGGCAATACCTATCAGGTGACCGAGGGTATGCGGGCAAAATTGGCAAACAACGAAACCTATTACGACTAGAGGAGATACGCTGTGAGTTTGAATCCGAGAGACGCAGTGATTGTAGATTACGGTCGCACTGCTATGGGGCGTTCCAAAAATGGTTGTTTCCGCCACACCCGTGGTGACGAAATGTCTGCAGTTATCGTCAATACCATGCTGGCGCGCAATGAGGCGCTGGATCCCGCGCAAATCGACGACCTGATCTGGGGTTGTGTACTGCAGCGAGAGGAGCAGGGTTTCAATATCGCGCGCAATATTCTGCTGCGTGCACAATTGCCCTTTACCATTCCGGCGCAAACCGTCAATCGCCTGTGCGGTTCATCGATGTCGGCCCTGCATACCGCCAGCGCCAATATCATGGCGGGCCTGGGTGACGTTTATGTGGTCGGTGGCGTCGAGCACCTCGGCCACCTGCCGATGATGGAATCCGTCGACCCCAACCCCAAGCTGGGATTAAACGTGGCCAAGGCGGCGGGGATGATGGGTATGACTGCGGAGTACCTGGCTTTGTTGCACGGTATCCAGCGGGAGGACATGGACAAGTTTTCCGAGCGCTCCCATCGCCTGGCCTATGAGGCCACGGAGGCGGGTAAATTCAAGCGGGAGATTATCCCGGTTGAGGGTCACGATGAGGCGGGCGCGCTATGGGCGGTGGACCGGGATGAAACCATCCGGCCGGAGACCACGGTGGAGGGGCTGGCCCAATTGAAACCTGTATTCAACCCCAAAGGTGGCACGGTGACAGCGGGGGGCTCGTCCCAACTTTCCGACGGCGCCTCGGTGATGCTGGTCATGTCGGCGGAAAAAGCCGGGAAACTCGGCCTGCAACCAATCGCAAAAATCCGCGCCATGACCCTGGCGGGTGTCGATCCCTCCATCATGGGCTATGGTCCGGTGCCGTCGACGCAAAAGGCACTCAAGCAATTGGGTATGACGATTGGGGATATCGAGTGCGTCGAACTCAACGAGGCCTTTGCCGCCCAGGCGCTACCGGTGCTCAAGGACCTGGACCTGCTGGACGATATGGAGCAAAAGGTCAACCTGCACGGCGGGGCTATCGCCCTGGGACACCCCTTTGGTTGTTCCGGTACGCGGATCACCGGCTCACTGCTGACGGTAATGCAGGACCGCGATATGACCCTCGGTGTGTCGACCATGTGTATCGGTCTCGGCCAGGGTATTACCACCGTGCTGGAGCGGGTTAATTAGCGCCCGTCCAAAAACCCATGTTTTTGGAGAGGGCGCGTATCCCAGCGGAGGCTGGGATCCATTAAAATCAAAGACTTACTGGATGATTCGTTCCACTCACCCTCCGGGCCGCCCATTGGGCGTTCAACGCGGCAAGCACTTTTGTCCAGCCTGCGCAGGAATGACGAAACTGCTTGTTTCTGGATGCGCACTAAATAGCCGGTCATAGGTTAATGGCACTTACTTAAGCGATATTGACGGAGGGACCGGGGCTTCCAGAGCAGGACCGTGCGTCGGTTGGCCGGGTTTGTTCCAGACAAATCCTGAGGCCCCAACGTCCGTGTCGGGGACCCGGCGCCCGCACCCCCGGGCGATGAATAGCCTACATGGATGTATTATCGGGGGGGCGCCTAGCTCGTGTCCTGGGCTGGGAGCCGCGGTTCCTTGCCCAACTGCAGTAGTAAACGCCTTGCCTAATCGGGTTTGGGCTTAAGTCAGTGCCATTCGATACTGTTCCCTTGTAAATACCGGCCGTATCCCAACATCCAGGGTTTTAGTTTCCTGCTACAACAACTTCACCCAGCGCTTGCCCCATACGAACGCTGCTGTCCGCGGTGAGGTCTTCGTGCCAGCGCACAGTATCTTTGGGAAACAGCAAAATCACCGTCGAGCCCAGCTTGAAGCGCCCCATCTCGTCGCCGCGGTTCAGGCTGATCGATCCCGGGGCCCGGTCGAAGCGTGCGGTTTTGATCCGGCGCTGTAGCGGTGCCTCCTGGCCGGACCAGACGGTCTCGATACCGGCGACGATCATGGCGCCCACCAGCACCGAGGCGACGGGTCCATGGGGCGTATCGAATACAGTCACCAGTCGCTCATTGCGGGCGAACAAGCCCGGTACGGCTGCGGCGGTAGCCTGATTTACCGAGAACAGGTCCCCGGGCACATAGACGGTTTGTCGCAGTGTGCCGTCGCAGGGCATGTGAACGCGGTGGTAGTCCTTTGGCGACAGGTAGATGGTGGCGAACTGGCCGTCCTCGAACAGTGCCGCCAGTGCCGGGTCGCCGCCGAGCAATTCGGTGGTTGAGTAGCTGCGCCCCTTGGCCTGCAGGATGCGGCCCGAGCGTATCGCGCCGATCTGGCTGATGGCGCCGTCGGCGGGACTGGCGATATGGGCGTCATCGCACACGGGGCGTATACCCTCTGCCAGCGCTCGGGTAAAAAAGCTGTTGAAATCGGGGTATTGAGTGGGGTCGGCCTGTTGCGCCTCACTCATATCGACCTGGAAGTGGCGGACGAACTGGCGGATAAAAGTATTTTTCAGCCATCCGGCCCGGCTCCCGGCCAACATGCCCACCAGCCGGGAAAGCAGGTGTTGCGGGACCAGGTATTGGAAGATTATGAACAATCGATTCATGGTGGGAGCCTGGCTGGATGGGATCGGTATTCTACGTGCGCGCCGGGGTAAAGGCGAATTACGGCCCGCTGGCTACCGGCGTATCGCTGTGATTGCCCCACTCGCTCCAGGAGCCGTCGTAGCCCTGGATACGGGGATAGCCGAGCAATTTGCCGACAAACCAGCTAAGACCCGAGCGGTGGTGGGTATGGCAGTGGGTGACGATGTGTTTCTCCGGGGTCAGGCCCTGTCGCTGCAGCATGGCCTCGATCTCCGGCAGGGGCAGCAGGCGCAGGTTGCGGGTTTTATCCATCAGCTCGGTCCATTCCAGATGCGCCGCACCGGGGATGCGGCCGCCGCGCTGGGCGAGCACCTTGCTGCCCTCGTACTCCTCCCGGGAGCGGGCGTCCCAGATGGCGAAATCGCTACTCTCCAGTTGAACCAGGATATCCTCCAGGCTGGCGATGGGGCCGGTATCGATGGTGGCGACATTGTAGTCACTGGGCCCGGTCGACGGGGCGTCCCGGGACACCGGAAAGCCCTCATCGATCCAGGCGAGCAGGCCGCCGTTGAGCAGGGAGTACTGCCGGTGGCCGATACATTCCAGGGTCCATAGTAAACGACCGGCCCAGCCGCCGCCCTCGTCGTCGGCGGCAATGACATGGGTGTCCGGAGTCAGGCCCATTTGCGAAAAGAGTGCTGACAGCGCCTGTCGGTCGGGTAGTTTACCGCTGGCCGGTTTGATGCCGCATTGCAATCTGGCCGGAGGCAGGTGCACGGAGCCGGGGATATGGGCCTGGTCGAAGTGTTGCCGGCTGCTGCAGTCGATTACCAGCAGCGAGGTGTCGTCGAGTCGGGGCAGTAGTTGGTCGGGCTCAATGAGCAGGGGTAGCGCCATCGGTTTCTCCTGGTTCGGGGCGGAATTGTAGAACACTCGACCCGCCGATGTCAGGGGTAATCCCTGGCCTGTAACAGGTGGCGATAGCTGTCGTAGCGCCGCTGTTCGATGGTGCCTTCGGCGACGGCCTGCGTCAGGGCGCAGCCCGGGTCGTCCAGGTGTTTGCAATCGCGAAATTTGCACTGGCCCAGGTAGGGGCGAAATTCGCGAAAGCCGTAGGCGATACTGTCACGATCCAAATGCCAGAGATTGAAATCCCGAATCCCGGGAGAATCTATGAGCTGCCCACCTGCGGGGAAATGAAACAAGCGGGCGGTGGTGGTGGTGTGGCGTCCCTTGCCGGTCGCCTCGGACATTTCGCCCACCCGCAGCCCGGCCTCCGGCAGCAGGGCATTGACCAGTGAGGACTTGCCGACACCGGATTGACCGACGAAAACGCTGGTATGGCCGGCCAGCAATCGCTCCAGGGGTTCGAGTCCCTCTTCGGTTTGGCAGGAGGTGGTCACCACGGGGTAGCCGATGGCGGAGTAGGGGCGCAGCAGGTCATCGATGGCGTCGCGATTGCTGTCGTCGACCAGGTCTTGTTTGTTGAGCAACAGGATTGGCGGGATGTGCTGGTTCTCCGCCGCGACCAGGTAGCGGTCGATGAGAAACGGGTGGGGGGTCGGCAGGGGTGCGATGACCAGAATGATGTAGTCGATATTGGCGGCCATGGGCTTGAGCTGGCCATTGCTGTCCGGTCGGCATAACTCGCTGCGCCGGTCGAAGCGAGCGACCACCACGCCGGTGCTCTCGCCGGCCCGCCAGGCGACCCGGTCCCCGGCCACCAGCTTGTCCAGATTGGCCCGCAGGTGGGCGCGCTGGCTTACTCGTTCGCCGTCGATGCCCAGTGCTTCGACGTCGACCTGGCCACCGTAATGGGCGACAACCAGGCCCTCTTGTTCGGGGCCCAGCTCGCCCTGGGCCAGGCGCTGCTCCACCTGTCCGGCTTTTTTTTCCGCCCGTTGGGTGCGCTCTTGCTGGATCTTGCTGACGCGCCAGTTCTGGCGCCGGGTCAATCGACGTTTTGCCATATTATTCTGCTGTTGTAATGCCAGTGTCCATTCATCGTGTCAGCGTCCATTATGAGAGCTTTGGCGGGCAATGCCAATGTGTGTTCCCTGCGGCTATGCTATGGTTGCGCCTGCCTAGAGGGAGAGCGATATGCTGTCAGATACCAACCTGGTCTGGATCGACCTCGAAATGACCGGCCTCGATCCCGAGCGGGATGTCATTATCGAAATTGCCACCATCGTCACCGATGCCGAACTCACTGTGCTGGCCGAGGGGCCCGTCATGGCGGTCCACCAGAGCGACGAGATACTGGCGGGGATGGATGAATGGAACACCCGGCAGCATGGCCAGTCCGGCTTGGCCGAGAGAGTGCGGCGCAGCGCTTGTAGCGCGGCCGAGGCAGAAGCGCGCACTATCGACTTTCTTGAGCAGTACGTGCCGGCGGGTAAATCACCGATCTGCGGCAACAGCATTGGCCAGGATCGTCGCTTCCTGGTGCGCTATATGCCTGGGCTGGAGCGCTTTTTTCACTATCGTAACCTCGATGTCAGCACCATCAAGGAGCTGGTGCAACGCTGGCAGCCCTCCCTGATGGACGGCTTCAGCAAGCAGGGCAAGCACCTGGCCATGGACGATATCCGGGATTCAATTGACGAGCTGCGCTACTACCGTGGCACGGTATTCAAGATCTAGCGCTGTTGCTCCAGTGCCCACCGTATGTGTTCCGCTACCAGCTCGTCGGCCACTTCCAGCCTGGCGCTGAGGGCGCTGCATATCGCGTCGTCGTGGGGCGCGTTCCCCAGTGCGATGGCCAGGTTTCGCTGCCAGCTCTGGTAGCCGATACGGCGGATGGCCGAGCCCTCGGTGGCGCGTAAAAATTCCTCTTCGCTCCAGGCAAAAAGTACCAGCAGGTCGCTGTGGTCGAGATCGTGGCGCGGGGCGAAGTCCTCACATGTGGTTTTGCGGGCAAACCGGTTCCACGGGCAGACCAATTGGCAGTCGTCGCAGCCGAAAATACGGTTACCCATCAGCGGCCGCAGGGATTCCTCGATAAGGCCGCGATACTCGATGGTCAGGTAGGAGATGCAGCGCCGGGCGTCGAGCTGGTAGGGGCCGGTAAAGGCATTGGTGGGGCAGATATCGAGGCAGGCAGTGCAGCTGCCGCAGTGCTCCTGCGGGTAGGGCTCGCTCAAGGGCAGGGGCAGGTCGGTGAATATCTCACCGAGGAAAAACCAGGAGCCCGCATCCCGGCTGATCAGCATGGTGTTCTTACCGATCCAGCCCTGGCCGGACTTGGTGGCATAGGCGCGCTCGAGCACCGGTGCGCTGTCGACAAAGGCCCGGTAGTGGCCACCGGCCGCCTCCTCGATGCGTGAGGCCAACCGTGCCAGGCGCTTGCGCATCAACTTGTGGTAATCCCGGCCCAGCGCGTAGCGGGAGACATAGGCTTTGTGCCCCTGCTGGAGAATTTCCATGGGCTCCGCCGCATCGGGCAGGTAGTCCATCCGCACGGTGATCACGCGGCGGACCCCGGGCAGCAGCTGGTCGGGGTCGCGTCGCAAACCCTCGCGCCGGCGCATATAGCCCATCTCACCGTGGTAATCGCGGTCCAGCCAGGCAGCGAGGTAGTGGGCGTGCCGCCCGGGGTCGGCATCGCTGACGGCCAGCCGCTGGAAGCCGTAGTGTTGTGCCCAGCCCGGAATTTTGCCGGCGAGGCTCTCCAGGTCGGGTGGATTATCGCGGGAGGGGGTTTCGTTCATAACACCTGGCGGCCGGCATTGATTATAATGTCGCTATTTTAGCAGAGCCGCTCGCCATGATTTCGACTGATTCGCCAGTACTGCCTCGCCAGTTGTATCGCGCCGCCGCTGTTCGGCAGCTTGATCGCCTGGCCATCGACACACACGGTATCCCGGGTATCGAGCTGATGCGCCGGGCCGGCCGTGGGGCCTATGCCCTGTTGCGGACGACGTGGCCCCGGGCGCGCCGCCTGGTCATCTTTTGCGGTGCAGGCAACAATGGCGGGGACGGCTATATCGTCGCCGCCAGGGCAGCGCAGCGTGGGGATCAGGTGACCTTGTATATGTTGTCCGAGGTCGGTCGAATCAAGGGAGATGCGCTCGCCGCCTATAAGTTTGCGCTGGAGGCAGGGGTAGAGCCAAGGCCCTGGGACGGGGCCGACCTGGCCGATGCGGAGGTGATTGTCGACGGGTTGCTCGGCACCGGTCTCAGCGGCGATGTGCGCGACGATTATCGCCAGGCCATCGCGGCGATCAATGACGCGGCGGCGCCGGTTCTGGCGCTGGACATTCCCTCCGGGCTTTGCAGCGATACCGGCAGGATACTCGGTGCCGCGGTTGTCGCTGATCAGACGATTTCGTTTATCGGCCTGAAGCAGGGGCTCTTCACCGGGAGTGGCCGTGACTGCGTGGGCGAGCTGCATTTTGACGACCTTTCGGTGCCGCCGGAGGTGCCGGCATCACAGGCGGCGGACAGCCTGCGGCTGGATGCCGAGGATCTGCAGCACTTCCTGCCGCCGCGGTCGAGGGTCGCCCACAAGGGGCGTTATGGCCACGTGTTGGTCATTGGCGGCGACTACGGCATGGGCGGTGCCGCCGCGCTGGCGGCCCGTGCCGCCGGGCGCTGTGGAGCCGGTCTGGTCTCCCTCGCGACACGGCCCGAGCACGTCGCCGGGGTGATGGCGCAGGCCCCCGAGGTGATGAGCCACGGGGTCAATTCGGGGCAGGAGCTCGAGCCCCTGTTACAGCGTCCCTCGGTGATTGTCATCGGTCCGGGGCTGGGCCGTCGGCCCTGGGCCGAGCAAATGTTGCAGAAGGCCTGGGCCGCGAAGCTGCCGCTGGTGGTGGACGCCGATGCGCTCAATATCATCAGCGATGGACAGGTCGTGGCCCGGGCCCGGCGGGACGACTGGGTTATTACCCCCCATCCCGGTGAGGCGGCGCGCCTGTTGCAACAATCCGTCGAAGCGTTACAGGCGGATCGCTTCGTCGCGGTGACCGCGCTGCAACAGCGCTTTGGCGGCGCCGCGGTGTTGAAGGGCTCGGGCTCGTTGATCAGCGACGGAATGGATGTGCCGTCGCTATGTCCCTATGGTAATCCCGGCATGGCCAGCGGCGGGATGGGAGATGTACTCAGCGGCGTAATCGGGGGTTTGCTGGCCCAGGGGCTGGATATCGGCGCCAGTGCCAGGATGGGCGTGCTGCTACACGCCCGGGCCGCGGACATGGCGGCCGTCTCCGGCGGTGAGCGCGGTCTATTGGCGAGTGACCTGTTACCCTGGATCCGGCGCCTGGCCAACAGCGGATGAATGCGCGGCTCTACCTTCCTGATGAGGCGGCTATGCTGGGCCTGGCGGAGCACTGCGTCGAATTGTTTCGCGGCGGCGGCGTGGTCTACCTGCAGGGCGAACTGGGCACGGGAAAAACCACCTTCGCCCGTGGCCTGTTGCGCGCCCTGGGGTATCGCGGCCCGGTCAAGAGCCCGACCTATACCCTGGTCGAGCCCTATATCCTGCCGGGTCTCAGTGTCTACCACTTCGACCTCTACCGGCTGCTGGACCCGCAGGAGATGGAATACCTGGGTGCGCGGGAGTATTTTTGCGGCGATAGCCTTTGCCTGCTGGAGTGGCCGGAGCGGGGCGAGGGCTGGCTGCCGCCGCCGGACATGCGGGTTTCCATCGCGGCGGCGGGTTCTGGCCGGGAAATTTGTTTCGAGGCTCTGTGCCCGGTCATGGTCCAGCGCCTCAATTCACTTGCGGAATTGAAGTATTAGTGTAATATTTCTTGGTAAACCTCTAATAATTAAGGGTATTTGTTAAGGATATTTGTCGCGCCTGGTTTTGCGCAAAGGGGAGGTGGCCATGGGCCGTATATATCGAGTACTCAGCAGCTGTTTGTTTGCGCTGTCCGCCGTCGGCGCCTGTGTCGCCCATGGGGCGGCGGTCGAGGGCTTGCGCCTGTCACGGGCGCCGGAGTACACCCGCCTGGTGCTCGACCTGACCGGCCCGGTCAAGCACAAGATTATTGCCCTGCAAAACCCCTCGCGACTGGTCATCGATATCCCCGATACCCGCCTGCTGACGTCTTTGCAGCTGGCGGCGCTGGCGGACACCGGCATCAGTAATATTCGCAGCGGTGTGCGCGATGGAAATGACCTGCGCATCGTGCTGGATATGCAGCACGACGCCAAGCCGCGCAGCTTTTTACTGAGTAAAAGCGGCGCGAAAAAAGATCGCCTGGTGATCGACCTCTACGGGCCGGGCGGCAGCCCGGTAAAGCGCACGGTGCCACAGCAAAAGCGGGATATCGTCATTGCCATCGACGCCGGACACGGCGGCCAGGATCCCGGCGCGCTGGGACCAAAACGCGTGCGGGAGAAAGATGTCGTCCTCGGTGTCGCCAGAGAATTGGAAGCGCGGCTGACGGCCGCCGGCGGCTATCGGCCGGTCATGGTGCGCAGCGGGGATCGATACATCGGTCTGGACAAGCGCCGCAAAATCGCGCGCAATCAGCGTGCGGATTTATTCGTCTCCATTCACGCCGATGCCTTCAGTAGTGCCAAGGTCAGCGGTAGCTCGGTATTTGCCCTGTCCCAGCGGGGGGCGACATCCACCACCGCGCGTTTTCTCGCTGCGGGCCAGAACCAGGCCGACCAGATCGGCGGCGTGGCGCTGAAAGACAAGGATGACGTACTCGCGGGCGTGTTATTTGACCTGTCCATGACGGCCAATCTCGACGCCAGCCTGTCGGCGGGTAACTATGTATTACAATCGATGAGTAAGATATCCCGCCTCCACAAGCGCCGGGTCGAGCAGGCCAATTTTGTGGTGTTGCGCTCGCCGGATATCCCCTCGATCCTGGTCGAAACCGGTTTTATCTCCAACCCACAGGAAGCGCGCAAGCTCAGTAGCAAGGACTACCAGCGCAAAATGGCGGCGGCGATCTACACCGGCCTGACCCGTTATTTCGAGTCCAACCCGCCGGAGGGCACAATGGTGGCCTGGCGTATGCGCAACAGCCGTGTGGCCCGGCACTATGTCGTGGCTCGTGGTGATACCCTCAGTGAAATCGCCCAGCGCTACAAGGTTCCGGTCAGCAGTATTCGGCGCAGCAACGGTCTCAAGGGCAATAATATCCGCATCGGCCAGAAGCTCCAGATTCCCACTTCCTGACACTCGCGAAGCCTTTTTCCGGGTTCCTTCCCGGGGGGCTTTGCGGTAATCTCTTGTCCCATCGCCGCAGCCCTCGCGGGCAACCTTCCCGCGGTGAAATATCAGGTGTCGTAGCGTTCATGTCACGAATTAAACTGCTGTCTACCCAGTTGGCCAACCAGATTGCGGCCGGTGAAGTGGTGGAGCGACCAGCGTCGGTGGTGAAAGAACTACTGGAAAACAGCCTCGACGCCGGTGCCCGCAAGCTTGAAATCGACCTCGAGGGCGGTGGCACACGGCTGATTCGAGTCCGTGACAACGGTAGCGGGATGGCCGCTGACGACTTACCGCTGGCCCTTAGCCGTCACGCCACCAGCAAAATCTCGGCGATAGATGACCTGGAGGCGGTGGCCACCCTGGGTTTTCGCGGTGAAGCCCTGGCCAGTATCGCCTCGGTGTCACGCCTGAGTCTCACCAGCAATGCTTCGGCCGGGGCCGCCGGAACCTGTATCTCGGTGTCGGGCCAGCCGGAGGATATCGATATACGACCCGCGGCCCACCCGCAGGGCACCACGGTGGAAGTGCGCGACCTGTTTTTTAATACGCCGGCCCGGCGCAAATTCCTGCGCACGGAAAAGACCGAGTTCGATCATGCCCATGAGGTGGTCAAGCGCCAGGCCCTGGGCCGTCCCGGTGTGGGCTTCGAGCTGCGTCACAATGGCAAGGTGATCCATGCCTTGCGTGCGGCCGGCAAGCTAGACGATGAGCGCAGGCGGGTGGCGCAAATTTGTGGTCCGGCGTTCATGGAACACGCCCTGCATGTGGAGCAGGAGGCGGTGGGCCTGATGCTGTCCGGTTGGGTCGCCCTGCCGACATTTTCCCGCTCCCAGGCCGATTTACAGTACTTTTTCGTCAACGGCAGGGTGGTGAAGGACAAACTGGTGACCCATGCCATCCGCCAGGCGTACCGGGATGTGCTCTACCATGGGCGGCATCCCGCCTACGTACTCTATCTGCAGTTGGATCCGGCCGTGGTGGATGTCAATGTCCATCCCACCAAGCACGAGGTGCGGTTCCGGGACGGCCGCTCGGTGCATGACTTCCTGTTTCGCTCGCTGCACCGCGCGCTGGCCGAGGTATCTCCGGATCAGCAGTTGCAGGGTTCCCAGGCAGCGGAGCTACTGTCCCCGGCCGCGGCGGGGCAAGCCGGTTTCCAGCAACACGGTATTGAGCAGCACACTATTCAACGGCAACAGAGTATGCCGTTGCGACCAGGCAGCGCGGCGGTAGGTGAAGCGATGGCGGCCTATGGGCAGTTGGCCCGGCCTCATTCGGGCGCCGCGCCGCAAACATTGCCAGGGCAAGATGCGGATCAGCAGGAGGAGATACCGCCACTGGGCTATGCCGTGGCCCAGTTGAAGGGTATCTACATCCTGGCAGAGAATGCCAACGGTATGGTCATTGTCGATATGCACGCGGCCCACGAGCGCATAGTCTACGAGCGCATGAAGCAGGCGCGGGCCGCGGAAGGCATCGTGGCGCAACCCCTGCTGGTGCCGGAAACGGTTGCCGTAAGCGGGCGCGAGGCCGATTGTGCCGAGCAGCATCGTGGCGTGTTCGAGTCCCTGGGTTTTACCGTCGAGCGTCTGGCGGAGGAGTCCCTGGTCATTCGCCAATTGCCGGCGCCCCTGGCCGGCGGCGACGTGGCGCAATTGGTGCGGGATGTCTTGTCCGACTTGCTCACTTTCGGCAGCAGCGACCGGATCGAGGCGCACATGGATGAAATCCTCGGCACCATGGCCTGTCACGGCGCGGTACGAGCAAATCGGCGGCTGACTATTCCGGAGATGAACGCGCTGTTGCGGGATATGGAGCGCACCGAACGCAGCGGCCAGTGCAACCATGGCAGGCCGACCTGGACCGAACAGTCTATTGCCGATATCGACAAGCTGTTCCTGCGCGGGCGTTAGTTAGTGCGAATCCGGAAGGCCGGCCCCGCGGAAACACATAGTTTCGTCATTCCAGCGCAGGCTGGACAAAAGCGCTTGCCGCGTTGAACGTCCAATGGGCGGCCCGGAGGGTGAGTGGAGCGAATCATCCAGTATGTCTGTGATTTTAATGGATCCCAGCCTTCGCTGGGATACGCGCCCTCTCCGGAAGCTGCCGTTTCCGGACGGGCACTAGTTATCAAGCCTGTTGTGGATAGTGATCGCCCGCTTATCATTACCCTGATGGGTCCCACGGCCTCCGGTAAGACCGATCTGGCGATTGCGCTGGCCGAATCCATGCCCTGCGACATCATCAGCGTCGACTCCGCCCAGGTCTATCGCGGCATGGATATCGGTACCGCTAAGCCGGATGCCGGGACGCTGCGCCGGGCGCCGCATCAATTGCTGGACTTTCTCGACCCGGCAGACGCCTACTCCGTCGTCCGCTTTCGCCGGGATGCCCTGGACGCGATCCACCGCAGCATTGCTGCGAAGCGGATCCCCCTGCTTGTCGGCGGCACCATGCTGTACTTCAAAGCGCTGATATACGGCATCGCCGAATTGCCGCCGGCGGACAGCAAAATCCGTGCGGACATCGAAGCCGAGGCCAGGCAGCACGGCTGGGCGACGATCCACAGGCGGCTTGCCGGGGTGGACCCGGTCGCGGCGCGGCGCATCCACAGTAGTGACAGCCAGCGCTTGCAGAGAGCTCTGGAAGTCTATGAAATCAGCGGTCGCAGCCTGACCCGGTGGCAGCAGGGACAGGTCCCGGGAGACGCACAAAAAGACCCTTTGGCCGCTTTTGCCCCGGATTTGCCGGCGCCGGTCGTGCAACTGGCGCTGGCGCCGCTGGACCGGGGAGAACTGCACCGGCGAATCGAGCAACGTTTTCGGCTCATGGTCGAGAGCGGCCTGGTGGAGGAGGCGCGGGCGCTCTGGCAGCGACCGGATCTGCCCCCCGGCTTGCCGGCCATGCGGGCGGTTGGTTATCGCCAGGTTATCGAATACCTGGAGGGCAGAACATCCATCGATCAGATGATCGAAGCGGGCATCGTCGCCACACGCCAGTTGGCGAAGCGCCAACTTACCTGGCTGCGCAGTTGGCAGCACCTGAACTGGCTATGGACCGATGCCGGGGGGAGCAGTGTGATGGCGCCGCCGCAGGTCGCCGATTGCAGTCCCCTGCAGGGGGCGATATATTATCTGCGAAACAAGGCGAGTTAGCGTATAATCAGGGTACTTTTACGAGATTCAGGGTGCTTTTTACCAGAATCAGGGTAAATGGGGCTTGTAAAAGGGTCTGCTTGGCCTCATATAGCCCGCTATTGGAACGACTTGGCGGGTTATCGTGGCCCATGGGCAATTCAGGATTCTACATAACCAGAGTAGAAAAAAATAAGGAGAACGACATGTCAAAAGGGCACTCGTTACAAGACCCTTACTTGAACATACTGCGCAAGGAGCGTGTTCCGGTATCGATATACCTCGTCAACGGCATAAAACTTCAGGGCCAGATTGAATCTTTCGATCAATTCGTGGTGTTGCTGAAGAATACCGTCAGTCAAATGGTCTATAAACACGCGATTTCTACCGTCGTGCCCTCCCGGCCGGTGCGGGTGCCCATGGCGGTGCCGCCAGAAGATGAGGACTAAGCCCGCCAGGGCGGTCCCTGTAGAGGCTGATATTGCTGTTTGAAAGGCCCGGGGGCGGCGAGCGTGCCGTCCTGGTTCATATCGATTTCGCTGACAGCGATAGTCGGGAAGACCCCGATGAATTCAAGGAGCTGGCTGTTTCCGCGGGAGCGGAGGTGGTGGCGTTCGTCCGCGGCCAGCGCAAGGTACCGCAATCCCGTTATTTTATCGGCTCCGGCAAGTTGGAGGAAATCCGCCAGGTGCTGGCCGATTGCGAGGCGCAGCTGGTCATCTTTAACCACGCGCTGTCCCCCAGCCAGGAACGCAATATCGAGAGCGAGCTATGCTGCCGCGTTCTGGACCGCACCGGGCTGATCCTGGATATCTTCGCCCAACGTGCCCGGACCCATGAAGGCAAGCTACAGGTCGAGCTGGCGCAACTACAGCACATGTCGACCCGTCTTGTACGCGGATGGACTCACCTGGAGCGGCAAAAAGGCGGTATCGGCCTGCGCGGGCCGGGTGAAACCCAGCTCGAAAGCGACCGTCGCCTGCTCCGCGCGCGCATTAGCTCAATTCATCGTCGCCTGGACAAGGTGCGCACACAGCGCAACCAGGGCCGTCGCGCCCGCCGTCGGGCCGAGTTGCCCGCTGTCTCCCTGGTAGGCTATACCAATGCAGGCAAGTCCACCCTGTTTAATGCGCTGACCGATGCCGATGTCTACTCCGCCGATCAGTTGTTTGCCACCCTGGACCCGACATTGCGGCGGCTGGATATTCCTTCGCTTGGCGCCGTGGTGCTGGCCGATACGGTGGGCTTTATTCGCCACCTGCCCCACAAGCTGGTGGAGGCTTTTCGGGCGACCCTCGAAGAGGCGATCTGTTCGGATTTGCTACTCCACGTAATCGATGCCGCCGATGAGAATCGCCAGGACAACGTCGAGCAGGTCGAGCAGGTGTTGCAAGAGATCGGTGCGGAGGATATTCCGCGCCTGGATATCTATAACAAGATCGATATGCTGGGCCAGACCGAGCCCGGCATCGACAGGGATCGCAACGGGCGACCGGTAAGGGTTCGCCTTTCGGCGCAAACCGGTGCCGGCCTGGAGTTGGTGGCGCAAGCCCTGGCAGAATTGCTGGGCACAGACGTGGTGCACCGGTGGGCGGTATTGCGGCCTGAACAAGGCAGGCTGCGAGCAAAACTCTATGCGGCCGGTATGGTGGTCTCGGAGCAAGGTGCGGAGGGTGGTGGCGCAAGGCTTGAAATACGTTCGCCAAAAACCGATCTGGAGAGGCTTCTGGGCAGGGAATCGGTGGACGCCGGTAAATTTCTGGAGGCGTGCAGTGAGTTGCCGGATTAAACTTACCCGGAGATTTTGACCAACGAGCTTGCAGTTCGCGACCGCGGGCAATTAATTCTGATAGAATCACTTTCAGTGTGCAGCAACCAGTATAAATGCGGAGAACGGTATGGCCTGGAATGAACCGGGTGACAATAAACCCAAGGATCCATGGGGCGGGGGCGACAAGGGCCCTCCGGACCTGGATGAAGCACTAAAAAAATTCCAGGAGAGGCTGGGGGGAATATTCGGCAAATCCTCGTCGAGCGGTGGCGGGCCAAGCGGCAGTATCATCGCCCTGGCGCTGGTCGGCGTGCTGCTCTTCTGGGCGGCGATGGGCTTTTACAAGGTGGACGAGCAGGAGCGAGCGGTCATTTTGCGGCTGGGTCGTTACAGCGATACGGTAGGCCCCGGCCTGCATTGGAACCCGCGTCTAATCGACAACGTTACCCTGGTGACGGTGACCACGGAGCGACAGTATACCTCCCGTGGAATGATGCTGACCGAAGATGCAAATATCGTTGAGTTGCCTCTCACCGTGCAATACAACATTGCTGATGCCAAGGGGTTTGTGCTCAACGTTCGCGACCCCGAGATCAGCTTGCAACATGCCACCGACAGCGCGTTGCGCCATGTGGTGGGCGGAAGCACGCTGGATATGGCGCTGGGGGAAGGCCGCCAGCTGATCGGTGACGAGGTCAAACTGCGATTACAAACCTATCTCGACGACTACGGCACCGGTATCCAGATCGTCAAGGTGAATATCCAGGAGGGCAAGCCGCCCACGCCGGTGAAGTCGGCCTTCGATGACGTGGTGAAAGCCAAGGAAGACGAAGAGCGTCTCAAGAATGAGGCCCAGGCCTACGCCAACGGAGTCGTGCCGGAGGCGCGTGGTCGGGCGCAACGCATGATCGAAGAGGCCACCGGGTATCGCTCCAGGGTCGTAGCCGAGGCGGAAGGTGAGGCGCGGCGCTTCGAGCAGCTGCTTACCGAGTATAAAAAGGCGCCCCAGGTGACCCGCGAGCGTCTCTACATCGATGCGCTGCAAGAGGTTATGGCCAACAGCTCCAAGGTCATGATCGATGTCGAAGGTGGCAATAGCATGTTGTACCTGCCCCTGGATCAATTGGTAAAAGAGGGCGGCGGCTCAAGGGCAGGCTCGGTCGATGGCACCGATCTCGCTCGCCGTATCACCGATGAAGTGATGGACAGGCTGCGGAGCCAGTCCAAGACCAGTTACCGTCGCGGGGAGAGTCGCTAATGTCAGGTAAATCACTGTTCGCAATATTGGCGGTGCTGGTGCTGTTGCTGGCGGCATCGAGTTCTCTATTTGTGGTGAAGGAAACCGAGCGCGCCGTGGTGTTGCGCTTTGGCAAGCTGGCCAGCGCAGATGTGCGGCCGGGCCTGCATATTAAATTGCCCTTTGCCGATGAGGTGCGCAAGTTCGAGGGCCGGATACTCACCGTGGACGCGTCGCCGGAAAACTTCTATACCAAGCAGAAGAAGCGTCTTATCGTGGACTCTTTCGCCAAGTGGCGTATCGCCAACGTGGAGACCTACTACCGGGCGACGGGGGGCAATGAGCAGGTTGCCCACAGCCGGCTTACCGCACGAATCAATGACGGATTGCGCAATAAATTCGGTACCCGCACCCTGCATGAGGTGGTTTCGGGCCAGCGCGACGAGCTGATGCACGAATTGACCGACGAGCTCAACGCCAGGGTCAATAACTCCCTGGGTATCGAGGTGGTGGATATTCGGGTCAAGCGCATCGACCTGCCCGATGAGGTCAGCGACTCGGTTTTCAATCGGATGGCGGCGGAACGGGCAAAGAAGGCCCGGGAGTATCGCGCCAAGGGTATGGAGCAGGCGGAAAAAATACGTGCGCAAGCGGATCGCGAAAAGGTCGTGATTGAGGCCGAGGCCTACCGTGACGGTGAAAAGCTACGGGGTGAAGGCGATGCCCGGGCCGCTGCAATCTACGCCGGCGCTTACAACCAGGATGCGGAGTTTTACGCGTTCGTGCGCAGCCTGGAGGCCTATCGCGAGAGCTTTTCCGGCAAGCAGGATATGCTCGTCGTGGAACCCGATGGCCAGTTCTTCCGCTACCTCAAGGAGGCCGGCGGCAAATAATCTTGATTTGCAGCAGCTGGCAGCCGTTACTGCCCGCTCGGCAGGCGGACACTGGTCTTCGGGGGCAGCCTTATGTGGCAGGAAGTGTTTATCGCGCTGTGTCTGGTTTTTGTGATTGAAGGGCTACTGCCTTTTATCAGCCCGCGGCAATGGAAGCAGGCGCTGGCAATGCTGGCCCGGATGGAGGATCGCAAGATTCGCATGATGGGCCTGGCCAGTATGCTTTTTGGTACCGCCTTGCTCTACCTGGTGCGCTGAGACCGAGGATTGGCAGCATGACACAGACAGATCGCTGGTTACTGCCCGACGGAGTGGATGAGCTGCTTCCGGAGGCGGCCGGGCGTGTCGAGCAACTGCGCCGCCAACTGCTCGATTTGTTTCGCGTCTGGGGCTATCAACTGATCATTCCCTCCCTGGTGGAGTATACCGAATCCTTGCTGATCGGCCTGGGCAGCGACGTCGAGTTGCATTGTTTCAAGGTGACGGACCAGGTCAGCGGCCGCATGATGGCGATCCGGCCGGATATCACCCCCCAGGCGGCGCGAATCGATGCGCACAGTTTGAAGAGCGAGGGTCCGGTCAGGTTGTGCTATGCCGACGCGGTGCTCCACACCCGGCCCCGTTCATTGTTGGCGTCCCGCTCGGCGATCCAGGTGGGTGCCGAGCTCTACGGGGAGGCCGATGCCGCGGCCGACATCGAAATTATCTGCCTGATGATCGATACTCTCAAGACGGCCGGGCTGGCGTCGATTTGCCTGGACCTCGGTCACGTGGGAATCTTTCGTGCCCTGGTGAGTGCCGCGGCTATCAGCGAGACCACCGAGGCCAAGTTATTCGATGCCCTGCAGCGCAAGGCAGCGGGGGAGATTCGCCAGTCGGCGCAATCCGCCGTGCAGGACGAGGCCACGGTGGAAATGCTGGTCGAGCTGGCGGGCCTGCACGGCGGTATCGATATGCTGGAGCGGGCGCGCCGGGTGCTGGCAGCGGCCCCGGCGGAGGTCGCGACGGCCCTTGAACATCTGCAGTATGTTGCTCGCGAGGTACAACGCCGCCAGCCGGAGGTCGACTGTTATTTTGACCTGGCGGAGCTGAGGGGGTATCACTATCACACCGGCCTGGTGTTTGCTGCCTATACTTCAGGCCATGGCCAGGCCATCGCCAATGGCGGACGCTACGACGATATCGGCAAGGTGTTTGGTCGGGCGCGGCCGGCCACTGGCTTTAGTACCGAACTCAAGGCGCTGGCAAAACTGGGCGCCGACACCTCCGCCGACACCCAGGGCCGGGTATTTGCGCCCTATTCCGATGACCTCGCGCTCTGGTCGGCGGTGCAGGTTTTGCGCCAGGCAGGAGAGGTGGTGGTGTTCGGTCGACCCGGGCAGGCCATGCCACCGGGTTGCGACCGGGAACTGATACTCCAGCAGGGCGGGTGGCACCTGAATTCTATCAATCGCGGTTGAGGCTGTAGTCAAGGCAATGAGCAAGAATGTGGTAATACTCGGCACCCAGTGGGGCGATGAGGGCAAGGGCAAGATTGTCGACCTGTTGACGGAGCAGGTCGCCGCAGTGGTTCGCTTCCAGGGCGGCCATAATGCCGGCCATACGCTGGTCATCGACGGTGTGAAAACCGTGTTACACCTGATCCCCTCCGGAATTTTACGGCCGGGTGTGTCCTGCCTGATCGGCAATGGTGTGGTGCTGTCGCCTGATGCGCTGCTGACAGAGATCCGCCGTTTGGAGGAAGCCTCGGTGCCGGTGCGCGAACGCTTGCGCATCAGCCCCGCCTGCCCGCTGATTCTGCCCAGTCATGTGGCCCTGGACCAGGCCCGTGAACTGGCTCGCGGCAATGACAAAATAGGTACGACCGGGCGCGGTATCGGCCCTGCCTATGAAGACAAGGTCGCGCGGCGCGGCCTGCGCCTGAAAGACATGTTGCAGCCGGGCGGCTTCCCGGACAAGCTTCGCGAGGTTATGGATTTCCACAATTTTGTACTGAGCGAATATTACAAGGTTGCGGCGGTCGACTACGACCAGGTGCTGGATGACTGTCTGGAGATGACGCAGGAATTGGCGCCCCTGGCCGCCGATGTCAGTGACATATTGCACCGGCTTCGAGAACGGGGTGAGAACATCCTGTTCGAGGGCGCCCAGGGCGCCTTGCTGGATATCGACCACGGAACCTATCCTTTTGTCACCTCCTCCAATACCACCGCCGGGAGCGCGGCCTCGGGCACCGGCTTTGGCCCGCTCTACCTGGACTACGTGCTGGGTATTACCAAGGCCTACACGACACGGGTCGGCAGTGGGCCGTTTCCCACCGAGCTGTTTGATGAAGCCGGTCGTCACCTCGCTGAAAAAGGCCATGAATTCGGCGCGACCACCGGCCGACCCCGCCGCACCGGCTGGTTCGATGCGGTATCATTGCGCCAGTCCGTGCGCCTGAATTCGATCAGTGGCATATGTCTTACCAAGCTGGACGTACTCGACGGTCTCGACACGATACGCATCTGCGTCGCCTATCAGGGGGTCGACGGCAATACCGAGCTTACGGCTTCGGTGACCGAAGATTTCAGCCAGTTGACCCCGGTGTACGAAGAGCTGCCGGGTTGGTCCGAATCCACACTGGGTGTGCGCTCCATGGAGCAGTTACCGGCCAACGCCCGCGCTTATATCCAACGAATAGAGACACTGGTCGGGGCACCGATCGATATCATATCCACCGGGCCGGATCGCAACGAGACCGTGATATTGCGCGATATTTTTCGCTGAGCGGCCCCAGCAAGGAGTGATTGGCAATGGAATCCCTGGATAAGCTTGAATTTCCCAAACTCAAGAGCAAGGAATACGAGAATAGCCTGAAGGAACTGCAGCTGCGTTTGATGATGTATCAGCGCGGCCTGTTCCAGACCGGCCAGCGCGCCGTCATTGTCTGCGAGGGCGCCGATGCCGCGGGTAAGGGCGGAGCGATTCGGCGCATGGTCGAATTGATGGACCCCCGGGGCTACCGCGTTTACCCGGTGGGGCCGCCGACGCCGGATGAGTTGTCCAGCCATTATCTCCAGCGATTCTGGCGTGACCTTCCCCAGGCCGGGATTCTGGCCGTGTTCGATCGCTCCTGGTATGGGCGGGTATTGGTTGAGCGAGTGGAAAAGCTCGCCAGGCCAAAGGAGTGGAAACGGGCCTACCGCGAAATAAACGAGTTTGAGCGCCAGCTCTGCGATGACGGGGTGATCATGGTCAAGCTCCTGTATCACATCGGCAAAAAAGAGCAGCGTTCGCGTTTTCTCGACCGCCTGCACCGGCCGGAGAAACGCTGGAAGCTGACCATGTCCGATCTCGAAAATCACCAGTTGTGGGATGAATACCAGCAGGCCTTTGCCGATACGCTGGATAAGACCTCGACCGATTATGCGCCGTGGACGGTGGTGCCTGCCAACGACAAGAAGTACAGTCGGGTGCTGACCCTGCGTACGGTGTGTGAAGCCCTCGATCCCCATGTGGACCTGGACAACGTCTTCGTGATGGATCCCGAGGTTGAAGCCAGGGCAATGAAGATGTTCGGAAAATAAGCGTCGCTATCGCCGGGGCTTACTCGGTGGCGTAGAGCTGGCTGATGGTATCCTGTAGCAGGTACAGTTTCTGTTCGTGTTCTTCGATAAGGATTTTTAGCCGTTCGAGGTCTTTGCCCCGGTTGTCTGTACCGTCGCTGTCGCCATGGTAGGTTTCGAGGTATTGCATCAGTTGCGCGACGTCTTTGTCGGTGGCGACTACGGCCGTGTGTTGCTCCCTGGCCAGTTGTTCCGCATTGTTTTGCACCCGGAATAACCCGAAGGTGAGAATGGCGGAGTAGACGGTCAGTAGTGCGATGGCGGCGCCGAAGATAAAGCGCTCTCTGCTAGGGTTTGGCATTGTCGATATCACCCTCGTTGGATTCCACACCGGGATTGAGCTGCGGCTGGTCGACCTCTGCCAGCTTGGTGTCCGTTTGAACGGTTATCTCTTGCCATCGCTCTTGTTGCGCCCGAATAATGGCGCGCCGCTTCTGCTCCTTGCTCTCCAGCGCCGAGATGGAGCGGCTGTTGTTGGTGACCTTGCTGTCCATTTGCCGCATCACTTGTTGTATCTGGTTTTGCTGGTCATCCAGCTCGAGCAGCTGATCCCTGGTCTGCTGGATCTGCTCGGCCCGGGCGCCGCCTTCGGTTTCCAGTCGCTGTAACTCGGCGGCCACCTGTTGGCGTTCTTCTTCGATTTGCACCATGTCATCTTCGAGCTGCTGGATCGACGCTTGCTGGTGATAGATGCTGGAGTGAATGCGATCGACCTTTTTCGGCGATGCGCAGGCGGTGATAGCGATGGCAGCGAAGAGAACGGCAAGGATTTTTTGGGCGGCGGCGATGGAGGAAACGGAGGTAAACGGTTTATTCGTCATGGGCTAACGATCTCTCTCCTGTGGCTTCTTTTTTTATATTAAGCGCTCGATGGAAAGCCTTAAAAGGAATAATACCACTTATCGCCGGCAATACGTAGCGTATTTGATTTGTCGATACCGTTCGCCGACAGGACAACTTACCAATTTGCAAGGCAACGCGGTATGCTTGCCAACTATATTATGACGGGGGTTCGATGGCACAAGCGACACGCATACTGGCCGATGGCCTGACATTTCCGGAGGGGCCGCGCTGGCACCAGGGGTGTTTGTGGTTCTCCGATTTCTACTCGGGTGCGGTGTACAGCCTGGATCTGCAAGGGAAGCTGGAGCGGCAATTTGAAGTGCCGGGGCAGCCCTCCGGCCTCGGCTGGCTGCCCGATGGTGATTTGCTGGTGGTGTCGATGCGCGAGCGCAAACTGTTGCGGGGCCACGACGGGGTGTTGAGCGAGTATGCCGACCTGTCACAGCTGGCCCCCGGCTATTGCAACGATATGCTGGTCGACGGCCACGGCAACGCTTATGTCGGCAATTTTGGTTTTGATATCGCCGCGGGAGAGGAGGCCCGGGCGACCGATCTGCTGCTGGTGCGGCCCGGCGGTCTGGTAGAGCTGGCGGCCGAAGGCCTGTGGTTTCCCAACGGCACTGTGTTGACCCGGGATTCCGCCGGCCTGGTGGTGGCCGAAACCTTTGCCAATCGGCTCACCGCTTTTGATCTGGGTGAAGACGGCAGCCTGGCTAATCGCCGGGTCTGGGCCGGTCTGGGGGACTATCTGCCCGACGGAATATGTATGGATGCCGATGGCGGCATCTGGGTTGCGGTGCTTATGAGCCAGGCTATCATTCGCGTCGAGGAGGGCGGGCATATAAGCCACCGGATTCCCCTCGAGCGCGATAGCTATGCCTGCGCCCTGGGCGGTGATGAACAACAGTTTTTGCTGGTTTGCACCTCCGCCCATACACAGCCGGATGAGTGTCGCCGGCACCGAAGCGGGCAAATCGAACTCATCGAGTTGGCATGATACGCGGGCAGGGTAATCGATACAGGTGAACAGCGCTCCGTGATAGAAATCGTGCAACTCAGTTACTCCTATCCGGGTAGCCAGCCGGCCCTCGAGGATGTCAGCCTGTGTATCGACGGCTGCAATTTGTTTGGCCTGCTCGGCCCCAACGGCGCCGGCAAGACCACGCTGTTGTCCATCCTCAGTGGCCTGTTGCCCGCGCCGGCGGGTACGGTGATCATCGACGGTATCGATATCGGCCGCTCGCCCTCTGAGGCCCGCCGCTCGCTGTCCCTGGTGCCCCAGGAATACGCCTTTTATCCTACCCTGACGGTGGAAGAGAACCTGCGGGTGTTTGCCGGTATCCAGGGTATTCGAGGCGCGACGCGTCAACAGCGTATCAAAGAGGTCTGTGAACTCGGTGGCCTGGAGCAGCGCCTCGGACAGCGCTCCGAGACCCTGTCCGGGGGCTTGAAGCGGCGCCTGAATATCGCTATTGGTTTGCTCAATCGACCCGGGCTGTTATTCCTGGACGAGCCCACGGTGGGTATCGACCCGCAGTCCCGCCGCTTTATCCTCGAGGCGATCAAGCGTATTCACCAGCAGGGTACGGCCGTGGTGTATACCAGCCACTACATGGAGGAAGTGGAGTACCTGTGTGATCATATCGCCATTCTCGACCAGGGTCGGCTCCTGGTGGAGGGGTCGCTGCAGTACTTATTGCAGCAGCACGGCTCGGCACTGACAGTAGACCTCGGCGCGGATTTATCGGCGTCGCAGATCGGGCGACTGGAGCAACAGGGGTTTGAGTGCTCCCAAGGCAAAATTATTCAGCGGGCGGTGGATAGCGCCGATATCCATCGCTGTCTTGCATCATTGCAGCAGGAGTGCGTGCCGGTGGTCGCCATTCACTACGGCAGTCGCAATCTCGAGGATTTATTCTTGCTATTGACCAGGCGCTCACTGAGGGATTGATATGGGTCGTCTGGGCACGTTTATCGGCAAAGAGCTGTTATTGTTGCGACGGGATATGCATGGCCTGGCCTTGCTGTTCGCGATGCCGGTGGTGTTCATTGTCATCATGTCGCTGGCATTGCAAAATCAGTTCAGCAGCGACAGCAGCGTTGGCGTGGACTACTACCTGCTGGCGCCGGAACAGGATGAGGTGGCGGTGGAGTTCCTGCGTCGCCTGGAAGAAATCGACAACTTTCATCGTTTGCCCGGGGGAGCGGATCGACAGCTGCTGCTACAGAGCGTGGCGCGGGACGACGCCAGTTTCCTGGTGATCGTGGCGCCGGAGTTCGGCGAGCGCCTGGCCGAGGGCTTGCAGGTGATTGATCTGTATGCATCGCCCGGCGCCGAGCCGGCACGGGTGTTGATGTTCGAGTCCCGATTGCGAGACATACTGGGGCGCCTCTACTTAATGATTGCGCAACAGATAATGCTGGATGAATTGGGTGAGAGCAGTCTGATAGGCGACGAGGAGTTGGATCGGCTGCTGCACTTTCAGTCGCTTTACGCCGAGGGCGGAGAGCGGAAGACACCGAGTGCCGTACAACAGAATGTTCCCGCCTGGTTGTTGTTCGCCATGTTTTTTATCGCCACCCCCATTTCCACGGCAATGATTCACGAGCGCAGCCAGCGCACCATGGATCGCCTGGTGACGATGGATTTCCCACCCTGGATGATGCTACTGGGCAAGATGCTGCCCTACACCCTGATAAATCTGCTACAGGTGGTCCTCATGTTGCTGGTAGGGGTTTACCTGATGCCCTTGCTCGGTGCGGATCGCTTGTCCCTCGGACATTCCCCCGCCGGCCTGCTGGTGATCTCCCTCGCCGCCAGCCTGGCCGCGGTTTGCTACGGCCTGCTGGTGGCGCAGATTGCCAATACCACGGAGCAGGCCACCATTTTTACCGGCGTATGCAATATAATCATGGCGGCGCTGGGCGGGGTGATGGTGCCGAGCTTTATCATGCCGCCGTTGATGCAGCAGTTGTCGCAGCTCTCACCCATGGCCTGGGGCCTGGATGGCTTTCTGGAAATACTTCTGCGCAATGGAGGTGTCCGCGACGTGGTACCGCAGGCATCCGCGTTGCTGGTTTTTGCGATGGCGCTGCTGGCCTTGTCTGTACTGCTTGGTCGGAGGCGATAACAGGCTATGGATATGGAACAACTCAAGCACGAGTTAAAGCAGCTGCTGGTGGTGGAATGCGATCTCGATCTGGAGCCGGACCAGCTGGCCGACGACGAGCTGTTGCTGGGTAGCGACAGCCGCCTGGCGCTGGATTCACTCGATGCCCTGACCATGGCACTGGCGGTCAAGGATCGCTATGGCTGCAGTATCGAGGGTGGTAACGAAACCCGCAGCGCCCTGGCGACAATTTCCAGCCTGGCGCAATTTATCCGTGCCGGCTGAGCGGCGATGATGGATGGCGTGCGACTGGCGGGGTTCGGCCTGGCGACCAGCCTGGGTTTTGGCTGTGAGGCCAACATTGAAGGCATGCGCCGGGGGCGTGGTCGCTATGCGCGGCTGGAGCTCGAGGAGTACCAGCCCCCGTTCGATGTACCCTATTTGCTGGTGCCCGGCAATACGGGCAGCGCGCAGCAACGCTTTGACCGACTGTTGGACGCGGTTGTCAGCGAGGCTCTGGAGGGCTTTGCCCTGCCGTTGCCGGAGCGGCGCAATATGCCGCTCTTTATCGGTTCTTCCTGTTACGGCGTGGCGCTGGCGGAGGAGCGTTATCAGGCCGGGCTATGCAGTGTCGGGCCGGACGCCATGCCCATGCCTATCGAGGGATTTGGTGATATCGGCGCGCGTGTGCGTCGGCAATTTGGCCTGGCCGGCGCGGATTTTGCTTTTAATACTGCCTGTACCGCGGGCGCCAACGCCCTGCTCAGCGCGGCGCGTTATATTGCCGATGGCCTCGCTCCCTGTGCGCTGGTGCTGGGCCTGGAGACCTTCAATCACACCAGCGCTGCGGGCTTTCACGGCATGCAATTACTGAGCACAGAGCTTATGCGTCCCTTCGACAAGCACCGCAGCGGGCTGGTGTTGGGGGAGGGCTGCGCGGCGATATTGTTGGTGGCGGACAATGCGGCGGCCGGGGCCGGCACCTTTCTCCGCGGCGGTGCCAGCCGCTGCGATAATTACAGTATCTCGGCATCCAACCCCGATGGCTCCGAGATTGCGGCGGTCATGGCTGCGGCGCTGGCGGATGCCGGGCTGGCGGCCCGGGACATCACCGCGATCAAGGCCCACGGCACCGCCAGCCCCCTCAACGACGAAGGCGAGGCCGCGGGCATGGTGCAGGTCTTCGACCCGTTGCCCCCGGT
>JAUXCW010000020.1 GCA_030618705.1 Gammaproteobacteria bacterium
GAGATTATACCGTCAGCCGACATGACGCGCCAATGCTGTAATAGATGTATTAGCGGTCAATTTGTGGCGGGTTCGGCCCCGGGTGGGGCGCGGCCGGGCGATTTTTGGGGTCTTGTTCCGTCGGCACCACGGATGCAGGTAAAATTGATCGCAAGCTATTGACCTGTCAGGTATTTAACGTCACCATTAGCGCCCGTTTTTAGCCGCTCCGGCCATGATGAATGTTGTGAAGGTGTCGGGGCGGATATTTTTCTTTTTCAGTCAAGAGTGAACGCTATATGAAAGTTCTCGTTGCGGTGAAGAGAGTTGTGGATTACAACGTCAAGGTGCGACCGAAATCCGATGGTTCCGGCGCAGATCTCGCCAACGTAAAAATGGCGATAAACCCCTTCTGCGAAATAGCTGTCGAAGAGGCCGTACGTCTCAAGGAAAAGGGCGTGGCCACCGAGGTTATCGCGGTCTCTGTCGGAGACAAGAGTTGCCAGGAGCAGATCCGTACCGCGCTGGCCCTGGGCGCGGATCGTGGGATACAGGTTGAAGCTGAAGGCGATCTGCAACCCCTGGCGATTGCCAAGCTGCTGAAAGCTGTCTATGACAAGGAGCAACCGCAGCTGGTTATCCTGGGTAAACAGTCCATCGATGGCGATAATAACCAGACCGGCCAGATGCTTGCGGCGCTGGCGGGTATCGGCCAGGGCGCTTTCGCCTCCGAGCTCGAGTTCGAAGGCGATTCCATCAAGGTCACCCGAGAGGTGGATACCGGCCTGCAAACACTGGAGATCAAGCTTCCGGCCGTGGTCACAGCTGATTTACGCCTCAATGAACCACGCTACGCATCGCTCCCGAACATTATGAAAGCCAAGAAAAAGCCCCTGGATGTGTTGAATCCGGCAGACCTCGGGGTCGAAACCGCCAGCAAGGTCAAGCTTGTGAAGGTGGCGCCGCCGGCAGAGCGCCAGGCCGGCATTATCGTCGAGACAGTCGAAGCCCTGGTAGATAAATTGAAAAATGAAGCGAAGGTGATCTGATGAGCATTCTCGTTATAGCAGAACACGACAACCAATCCCTGAACAGTGCAACGCTTAACACCGTTGCGGCCGCCAGCCAAATCGGTGGTGATATTGCGCTACTGGTCGCTGGTAACAATTGTGCCGGAGCAGGCGAGGCAGCTGCGGCAGTCGCCGGTGTATCTAAAGTCCTGGTGGCCGACAATGCCGTCTACGAGCATCAGTTGGCCGAGAACCTGGGCCAATTAGTGGCGGAAATCGGCAAGGATTACAGCCACATTCTTAGCCCGGCCACGACCACGGGTAAGAACTTTATGCCCCGGACCGCGGCACTTCTCGACGTCGATCAGCTGTCGGAAATAATCTCGGTCGAGAGTGAAGATACGTTTACCCGTCCTGTCTATGCAGGAAACGTTATTGCCACGGTTCAGTCCGCCGATGCGATAAAAGTTATCACTGTGCGAGGCACCGCGTTTGATCCCGTGGCGGCCGAGGGTGGTTCCGCAGCGGTAGAGAGCGTTGATATTGTCTGCGATGCGGGCCTATCAAGCTTTGTCAGCGAAGAGTCTGTGAAATCCGATCGCCCGGACCTTACCGCCGCCAGCATCGTTATTTCCGGTGGTCGCGGTATGCAAAACGGCGAAAACTTCGAAATGCTGTATCAATTGGCCGATAAACTGGGTGCAGCCGTCGGCGCATCCCGTGCAGCCGTCGATGCGGGGTTCGTGCCGAACGAAATGCAGGTGGGTCAAACGGGTAAGATCGTCGCCCCCGACCTCTATGTCGCGATCGGCATTTCCGGTGCCATTCAGCACCTGGCCGGGATGAAAGACAGCAAGGTGATCGTCGCGATCAACAAGGATGAAGACGCACCGATTTTCCAGGTGGCGGATTACGGCCTGGTCGCCGATTTGTTCGACGCTGTCCCCCAGCTAATCGAGCAGATCTAGCGGCTCTGCAAGAGAAATAAAAAACCGGCGCAAGCCGGTTTTTTATTGGCGGCGGTTTTTACGCTACGGCAGCCGACGTCTGTCAGAATAGATGAGAATCAACGCATCAGGAGAATTGCGATGAAGGCCTGTTATGGATTACTGCTGGGTTTGATGATGGCCGGCACGGCGTCGGCGCTGGAACTGGTTGCCGATCGGTCGTCACTCAGCTTTATCAGCGTCAAAAACGGGGTAGTGGCCGAACTCAGTGAGTTCAAAGGCATAAGCGGCAGTCTCGATGGGAATGGTGAACTGGTACTGAACATCGACCTGGCCTCGCTGGATACCGGTATCGAAAAGCGTGATCAGCGCATGAGAGAATTCCTCTTCGACGTCGCTCACTTCCCCGTGGCTTCCGTTACCTCGACCTTGCCCATGGCGGGCATTGAGTCACTGGCGGCCGGTCAGGAGCTGGATCTGGAGGTGGAAGGGCGCCTGAATCTCCACGGTGTCATCCAGCCATTGACCGTTTCATTGCGTGTGGTACGCCTCGCTGACGGTGCCCTGCGTGCCGATACGGCACAGGTAATCTTGTTGCAGGCAGAAGCATTCAAGCTCGAAGGCGGCATCGAGAAGCTGCGCTCACTGGCGTCGCTGGCCGGGATCGATGCGGTCGTGCCGGTTTACTTTTCATTGGTGTTCCAGAAGTAGCCGATTTGGCGTTCCGCCTCCCCGCTCTATTGCGGCTCCTCAATCCCTTCGCAGTTTATCCGAGATGGCGATGGGTGACGGATAGTTCAAGACCACAATATAGCTGGAGGCCAGGAAGGTCATGATTGCCGCCGCCTGTATCAAGTGGGATGCCTCCCTGCCCAACATGCCCTGGGAGACAGCGAGGTAGGCGATAAGCAGGGAAAACTCGCTTATCTGCCCCAGGCGAAAGCCGACATCCCAGGCGAATTCCCGCTTTTCGCTCATGCCTCGCAACAGGAATCGGAACACGGTCGGCTTGCCGGCCAATACCAGCACGGCGAGTATCAGCGCGGGAACCCATATCGAGGGGAGCATGGCGAAATCGAAGCTGGCGCCGACGGAAAAGAAGAACATGATCAGGAAAAAGTCCCTGAGCGGGCGTAAACTGCTGGCGATAAATTGTGATATCGGGCTGGTCGCGATGCTTACGCCGCCGATAAAGGCGCCGATTTCAGAGGACAATCCCAGCCAGTGACTGAGCTCCGCCATGCCCAGGCACCAGCCGATGGCGAGAAGAAATATATACTCCTGGAACCGGTCAAAGCGCTGCAACAGGGGTAGCAGCATATATCGAACCAACACAAAGGCGGTTCCTACCAGTATCGGTAGCGCGGCGATGACCTTGATAAAGGCCGTTAAGTCTAAATGGCCATTTCCTCCGCTCATTAGTAACAGTAAAACAAGTATTGCAAGCATATCCTGGATCAACAGTATGCCTATCATCAGCTCACCTATATGGCGATGGTGCAATACGGTCGTCGGCAATAATTTGATGCCGATGATAGTGCTGGAAAACATCATCGCGGCGCCGATGATCAATGACTCGGTGGTGCCGAAGCCGAAGCTGATGCTGACCAGGAATCCGCTAGCGCTGAAGATCGCCGAGCTGACCAGGGTGACAAGCGAAGCCTTGCGGATAACTGAAAGTAGCGCCTGGGGTTGCATATCCAGGCCAAGCAGAAACAACAGGAAGAGAATGCCGACATGGGCTATATCCGAAAGCAGGCTCAAATCGTTCACCCAGCCCATTCCATAGGGGCCACAAATCGCACCGAGGCAGATATAGGCGATAAGTAGTGGTTGTCGGGCGTATAGCGACAGTGATGCGAGCAGCGCGGCACCGCTGAAGATAATAAAAAACGAAAAGGTTAAAGAGGCTTCCATCGTCGCATTAGGCCATTAAACGTACACAGGCGCAGTATACGCCTGTGTTTAGTATTCCCGCACGGTGCGGGGAATGCAATGATTTATCGGCGACGAAAAAGCGGGACGGCCTGGTCTGTAGCCGCCTGGTAGCTTTCGGAAAATGCGCCGAAGGCGGCTTTGGCCGCCTCTATATCCTGGTCATCACGCAATGCAAAGGCGTCGAATCCACAGCGTTTCAGGAAGAATAACTGGTCGACTAACACATCGCCTATGGCTCTGAGCTCCCCGTGATAAGCGTAGCGCTCACGGAGGAGGCGAGCATAGGAGTAGCCCCGGCCATCGGAAAAAACCGGAAAATTTATGGCAAGCAAATCCAGGTGCTCGAGGTCGTCCGCTATGCGGGACGGCTCTTCATCACTATCCAGCCATACACCGGTGTCGGGCCGGTTGAGCAGCTGGTCTCGCCGTGACTCCCAGGCGCCCAGGGGCAGAATAAGCTTGCCGTCCGGGACAGGGGCGGCATCCTCCAACTGGCTCTGCAGTCGCCAGCTATCGGCAACGATACTGCCCTCTTTAAGCAATTGTGGCATAAACGCGCTCCTTGAACGGTGACATTCCCACACGGCGGTAGGTCGCGATAAAGGGTTCATCGGCCTGGCGGAGCTCGATAAAAGTCTCCAGTATTTTTGCGATGACATCGGGAATCTCGTCGGGCTCGAACGCCGGGCCCAGTATCTTGCCTAGTGAGGCATCTTTGTCGGCATTGCCGCCCAGGGATACCTGGTAGTACTCCCGGCCTTTTTTATCCACGCCGAGAATGCCGATATGACCGATGTGGTGATGGCTGCAGGCGTTCATGCAGCCGGATATATTGAGATCGATTCGACCCAGGTCGTAGACGTAATCCAGATCGTCGAAGCGGCGCTGCAGGGCCTCGGCGATGGGAATCGATACGGCGTTTGCCAGGGCGCAGTAATCGCCGCCTGGGCAGCAGACGATATCGGTCAGATAACCGATATTGGGGGTCGCCAGATTGTGCTCGACCGCTTTTTTCCAGAGCGAGAGGAGGTCGCTCTGGCGCACATCGCCCAGCACTAAATTTTGTTGGTGCGTCGTGCGGATTTCGCCCATTGACCAGTTATCCGCCATATCGGCGATGACTTCCATTTGCTCGGCGCTGACATCTCCCGGTGCGATCCCCGTGGCTTTGAGGGACAGGTTGACGATCGAGTATCCCGCGACCTGGTGGGGCTGCACATTGCGCTGGAGCCAGTTGGCGAAGCCCGGGTCGGCACTGGACTGTTGTCGTAGCGCGGTGCTGGCGGCCAGGGGGTCGAGGGAATCGTAGGCCGGGCGGGTAAATGCCGCTTTGGCCCGGGCGATTGCATCTTCAGTCAGTGTGGCCGCACCGTCTTTGAGCACATCCCACTCAGCGTCGACCTTTTCCCGGAATTTCTCGGCGCCCATGGCGCGAACCAGAATTTTTATTCGAGCCTTGTATTTGTTGTCCCGCCTGCCGTACTGGTTGTATATCCGCAGAATCGCTTCCAGGTAGGTCAATAAATGTTGCTGGGGCAGGCATTCGTGGATTGGGGTAGCGATGACCGGCGTACGCCCCAGGCCTCCGCCGACCAGAACCCGAAAAGCGGTTTCGCCATTTGCGTCCCGTACCAGCTCCAGGCCGATATCGTGTAGTTGTGTGGCTGCGCGGTCACTGGCGCTGCCGCAGATGGCAATCTTGAACTTACGGGGCAGATAGGCGAATTCCGGGTGAAAGGTCGCCCATTGCCTGACTATTTCACACCAGGGCCGGGGGTCTTCCAGTTCGTCCTCGGCCACGCCGGCGTATTGATCGGTGGTGACATTGCGAATGCAATTGCCGCTGGTTTGAATTGCATGCATCTGTACTCTGGCCAGCTCGGCCAGAATATCGGGAACTTGCTCCAGTCGCGGCCAATTGTACTGAATATTTTGCCGCGTGCTGATATGGGCGAAACCCTTGTCATAGTGACGGGATAGGTAGGCGAGCTTGCGCAGTTGAGCGGATGACAACATGCCGTAGGGTATACAGACCCGTAACATCGGCGCCAGTCTCTGTATATAGAGACCGTTTTGCAGGCGTAGCGGCAGGAACTCGGTTTCGCTCAGCTCGCCCCGGAGAAAACGCTCGGTTTGGCCGCGATATTGCTGTACCCGCTCATCGAGCATCTGCTGGTCTATTGCGTCATAAACGTACATGGTTTCAAAGCGCTCAAGCTGGGGGTGGAGTTATGCTGACACGCACGATGGCCATACGGTGCGTACGGGATTGGGTGCGGCGAATTAGCGTTGCGCAAAATACCAGAATTGTGCAAATTTTCAACATCGAATATGCATATAGATATACCGGTAGGGTGCGGGCTTGCCCGGTCGGCGGGACTCTTGCTCGATTTCACCCCGTGGGGCATAATGCCCGCCGCGTCAATTAAACCAACGGATACGGACTATGGAAAACCCTGGCAGCCAGGTATCGGAACCAAAATACAACGACTCGGCCGCGGATGCCGTTGCGACTGTGGCGATAATCACTATCGTCATGGCTGCGGTCATTTTCTGGCTGGCGGGACAGTAAGCGGTATCAACCGGCCTTATCCAGCACGGTCGATACCACCATCATCACACTGGCAATAAAAAGAAAGGTAAAAATAATCCCGGTGACGATAAACACGACGGGCTTGCCGTGCTCGAAATCACGCTGCCGGCTCTTTTTGCTCTGCACACCAAACCCGGCAGCCAGTACGCTCATAATAACCTGATACCACCGTGGGCCTTCAGGGCTCGAAGGTTTGCTGGGCTCTGGCGGCGAATCTTTATTAACCAAGTTTAGACTCCTTGATGTTGCCCCGGGGCTCGGCCGGGGGCAGCTGATACCATATCTAATCCGGATCATAATCCAGGTTCGGGCGTAACCAGCTTTCGAGCTCCCCCTCGGGCATACGCCGACGCAAGGCCATATCGTGTACCTGGTCCCGGCCGATTTTACCCACGGCAAAATATTTTGACTCGGGGTGGGAGTAGTAAAAACCGCTCACCGATGCAGCCGGCGTCATGGCCAGGCTCTCCGTCAGTTCGACGCCAATCGTATCGCTGGCCTGGAGCAGCTCGAAAAGGGCGCGCTTTTCGGTATGGTCCGGGCAGGAGGGATAGCCCGGGGCAGGGCGGATGCCGCGGTATTTTTCCCGAATCAACTGGTTATTGGAGCAGTTTTCTTCTGCCGCATAAGCCCATAATTCCTTGCGTACCGTTTGGTGCAGGTTTTCGGCCAGTGATTCGACCAGTCGGTCGGCCAGGGCTTTTAACAGGATGCTGTCATAGTCATTGTGTTCCGCCTGCCACTTGCTTGCCAGTTGCTCGACACCGAGGCCGGTGGTGACCACAAAACCGCCGATGTAATCCGCCACACCGGAGCCTATAGGAGCCACATAGTCTGACAGGCAAAGGTTGGCACCCCCCGCCGGTTTATCCACCTGTTGTCGCAGATGGTGCAAGCGAGTGACCTCCTGCACTCGATCGTCGTCCCGGTACAGGACCACGTCATCGCCGTCACTTTGCGCGGGCCAGAAACCCAGTACCGCCCTGGCCTGGATCAGGTCTTCGTCCAGAATGCGCTGTAGCATTTGCTTCGCGTCTTCGAACAGGCTACGTGCGGCTTCCCCGACCTTTTCGTCCTCTAATATGCCAGGGTATTTACCCGACAGCTCCCAGGAGATAAAGAACGGAGTCCAGTCGATGGTGTCCAGTAGCGGTTCCAGTGGGACCGGGTCGATGACCCGGGTGCCGAGAAACCCGGGTCGGGGTGGCTCATAGGTCGTCCACTCCAGCTGCGGAGCATTGGCGCGGGCTGAACGCAGGCTGAGTAAACGGCTTTTGGCTTTTCTGTTGGCCATGCGCACTCGAATGGCCTCGTATTCCTCGCGCCTGTCCAGCAGAAATTTTTCCCGCTGCCCGGGATTCATCAGAATCGTCGCCACAGCGACGCTGCGTGAAGCATCGGGCACGTAGACCACGGAATTGGTCTCGTAGGCAGGTTCAATTTTTACCGCCGTATGGGCCTTGGACGTGGTCGCTCCGCCGATCATCAGCGGCAGGTCAAATCCCAGGCGCTGCATTTCACTGGCGACTTTGACCATTTCGTCCAGCGATGGCGTAATCAATCCGCTAAGGCCGATGATATCGACCTTCTCCTGGCGGGCTTTTTCGAGGATGGTCTCGCAGGCGACCATGACACCGATATCGATGACCTCGAAATTATTGCACTGCAGGACCACGCCGACGATATTCTTGCCGATATCGTGCACGTCCCCCTTGACGGTCGCCATGAGGATTTTGCCGTTGGAGCTATTGCCGCCGGCTTGCTTGGCCTCATCGATGTAAGGTGTCAGGTAGGCAACGGCCTGTTTCATGACGCGGGCGCTCTTGACGACCTGGGGCAGGAACATTTTGCCCTGGCCGAAAAGGTCACCGACCACATTCATTCCGTTCATCAGGGCGCCCTCGATCACCTCGATGGGCTGTTCGGCCTGCTGCCGGGCGAGTTCGGTATCCTCTTCGATAAAGGTGGTGATCCCTTTCACCAGGGCGTGTTCAAGACGTTTACTGACTGGCCATTCCCGCCACTCCAACTGTTGTTTTTCGCTCCTTTTCTCGCCCTGGAAACCGGCGGCAATATCCAGTAAACGCTCGGTACCGTCCGGGCGCCGGTTGAGGATGACGTCTTCAACCGCCTGGCGAAGATCCTCCGGTATGTCCGCATAGATCGCCAACTGGCCCGCGTTGACGATGCCCATGGTCAAGCCGGCCTTGATCGCGTGGTAGAGGAATACCGCATGTATTGCCTCGCGCACCGGGTTGTTGCCGCGGAAAGAAAACGAAACATTGCTGATTCCGCCGGAGATTGTCGCGCCCGGCAAGTTTTCCACGATAAAGCGACAGGCCTCGATAAAGTCGACGCCGTAGTTATTGTGTTCCTCGATTCCGGTCGCAACGGCAAAGACATTCGGATCGAATATAATATCCTCGGGGTCGAACCCTGCTTTATCGACCAGCACCGTATAGGCTCGCTGGCAGATCTCCTTGCGCCGTTCAAGCGAGTCGGCCTGGCCGTGTTCGTCGAAGGCCATGACCACGATGGCAGCGCCGTAGGCCATGCACTTCTTCGCCTTTTCGATAAACTCCGCTTCGCCCTCCTTGAGGCTGATGGAGTTCACCACCGATTTGCCTTGTATGCACTTCAAGCCGAGTTCGATGACATCCCACCTGGACGAGTCGACCATAATCGGGACTCGAGAGATATCCGGCTCTGACGCCACCAGGTTGAGGAAGGTCACCATGGCGTGTTCGGCATCCAGCATGCCTTCATCCATGTTGATATCGATGATCTGGGCGCCGTTCTCCACCTGCTCACGGGCAACTTCCAGTGCGGTGTCGTAGTCGCCCTCGAGTACCAGCCGTTTGAAACGAGCCGAGCCGGTGACATTACAACGCTCGCCGATATTGACGAAAAGGGAGTCATCGGTGATGTTGAAGGGTTCCAGGCCGCTGAGTCGGCAGGCTCGCGGCAGCTTGGGGATGACGCGGGGAGGGCAGCCCTCTATGCGCTGCGCAATGGCCTTTATGTGGGCAGGGGTGCTTCCGCAGCATCCGCCGATAATATTGACCAGGCCATTGTCCGCAAAGCTGCCGAGAATCTCCGCCATCTCCTGCGGGGTTTCATCGTACTCGCCGAATTCGTTGGGCAGGCCCGCATTGGGGTGTGCAGAGACCAGGGTGTCGGCGCAACGGGACAATTCCTCGATATGGGGTCGAAGCTTATCCGCGCCCAGTGCGCAATTCAGCCCTATGCTGACAGGCCTGGCATGGCGCAGTGAGTTCCAGAATGCCTCCGGCGTCTGGCCTGACAGGGTGCGCCCGGACTCATCGGGCAGGGTGCCTG
Source organism: Gammaproteobacteria bacterium (assembly GCA_030618705.1). Classification (GTDB taxonomy): domain Bacteria; phylum Pseudomonadota; class Gammaproteobacteria; order Pseudomonadales; family JAHEGP01; genus JAHEGP01. The sequence continues at coordinate 9,807 of JAUXCW010000020.1, forward strand.
AAATCATCAGCGGCAAATCGATGTCGTGGTCGGCAAAATACCGGCGCGTGGCGAATACGGCGGCCTTGGCGTTGAGGGTATCGAATGCGGTCTCGATAAGCACTATATCGATGCCGCCGCACACCAGGCCGTGGAGGGAGTTGGTGTAGTCCTCAACCAGTTGATCAAAGGTGATATCCCGGTGCCCCGGGTCTTCGACGCGACGCGAGATACTGGCGCTTTTCCCTGTGGGGCCGATGACCCCGGCGACAAAGCGCGGGCGTTCCGGGTTGGTGGCGCCGAATTCATCTACGACCTCGCGGGCAATGCGCGCCGAGGTCTCGTTCAGCTCGTAGGCCAGCTTGCCGAGGTCGTAGTCCTCCTGGGATGCGACTGTGGAATTGAAGGTGTTGGTTTCAATAATGTCGGCGCCGGCGAGCAAAAAGGAGCGATGAATGTCGGCGATCACATCGGGCCTGGTCAGGGACAGCAGGTCATTATTGCCCTTGAGGTCCATATGGAAATCGGCAAAGCGCTGCCCTCTGTAGTCGGACTCGGTGAGTTTGTAGGCTTGAATCTCAGTGCCCATTGCGCCATCGAGGAGCAGAATACGCCGCTTGAGCTGCCGGTAGAGCGAGGTGGTTTCAGGTTTGCGCAGAGCCATTTGTTTCCGGATTCCCTGGATCGAAAAGCCACGTATTTTAGCAGGATTTGGACTGTAGCGTCAGGCGCCAGAGGAATAACCTACCAAAATACTCGGAAATAATTTATTATAGGGCCTCTGGAGAAGGGTGTGCTGTCTATGGTCAATATTACAATCACTGAACCCGCGCAGGAGTATCTTGCAGAGCTTCTCACCAAACAAGAGGGCGAAGTTCTTGGCGTGCGTATGTTTGTCAACCAGCCGGGTACGCCCGGCGCGGAAACCTGTATCGCCTATTGTCGGGCTGGAGACGTAACCGAGGAGGATGAGCTTGTCACTTACCCGGCCTTCACCGGTTATTTCGAGAAGCGGAGCGTACCCTACCTGGATGAGGCCATGGTGGACTATGCCGCCGATAAATTTGGTGGCCAGTTGACGATCAAGGCGCCCAATTCCAAAATGCCGAAAGTGGGTCCGGACAGTCCGCTGGATGATCGGGTCAACTATATTCTCTACAATGAGGTCAATCCTTCGCTGGCGGCCCATGGCGGTGAGGTCAGCCTGATGGAAATCACCGACGACCGGTTTGCCGTGCTGCAATTCGGCGGTGGTTGCCAGGGCTGCGGGATGGTGGACGCAACCCTGAAGGAGGGCGTGGAAAAGACCCTGGTTGAACAACTCCCCGAATTGGCCGGAGTCAAGGACGTCACCGATCACTCGATTCGCGATAACGCCTATTTTAAGTAGTGCCCGGCCGGTTCAACATTGCACTCTGTTTGCCAGCACCGGCGCCAACAGCTTCGCCATGTCGCGCAACGATTTCTCAGTGGTTTCCCAGTCGATGCAGGCATCGGTAATGGAGACGCCGTATTCCAGATCAGCGAGATTTTTTGGAATTCCCTGGTTGCCTGGCTTCAGGTTGCTTTCGATCATGACCCCGACAATCGACCGGTTGCCCTCGACAATCTGGTTGGCGACGTTTTCCAGCACCAGGGGCTGCAGCTCATAATTCTTGTTGGAATTCGCATGGCTGCAATCGACCATGATGTTTAACGGCAGCGCGGCACTCTCCAGGTCCTGTTCACACATTTTGATGTGTACCGAGTCGTAGTTGGGGCCCTTGGAGCCGCCACGAAGCACCATGTGCGCATAGGGGTTGCCCCTGGTGCGGATGACCGACACCTGACCCTTACCATTGATGCCCAGAAAACGATGGGGCCTCGATGCGGAGTTCAGTGCATTTGTCGCCACGGTCAAGCCGCCGTCTGTTCCGTTCTTGAAGCCGACAGCCGAGGATAAGCCGCTGGCCATTTCCCTGTGGGTCTGCGATTCGGTGGTCCTGGCGCCGATGGCGGACCAGCTGATCAGGTCCTGCAGGTATTGCGGTGATATTGGATCCAGTGCCTCGGTCGACGTGGGCAGGCCGAGGGCGGTGATATCCAGCAATAGCTTTCGTCCGATATGCAGCCCCTCATCGATCTTGAAGGAGTCGTTGATGTGGGGGTCGTTGATCAGGCCCTTCCAACCGACCGTGGTGCGCGGTTTTTCGAAGTACACCCGCATAACAATGTAGATGGACTCTTTGACTTCATCGGCCAGGGATTTGAGGCGGCTGGCGTATTCCATGGCGGCGTCGACATCATGGATGGAGCAGGGACCCACCACAACAAAAATCCGTGGATCCTTGCGGTCGAGGATATCCCTGATGACCTGGCGACTCGAGGTTACTGTCTCCAGGGAGCGGTCGCAAAGCGGCATTTCCTGTTTCAGTTGCCCGGGGGTGATTAACACTTCCTGGGAAGCGACGTTCAGGTTTTCTACGATGATTTCTCTGGCCATGGCAGCTATGCTCGGTGTCCGGCTGAAGTACTATTGTGGGGCGCATATTGTAGAAAATATTCTCTCGCACTGCGAGTGGTGTTTTGACTAATTGGAGAAGCTTCGAAAAATGAAAATATAGGCCACTGCGGATTGAAAACTTTCGCTCTGGCGGGATCGTGCCCGGGAACTTATTCTATACAGCATATCTAAGTACCTACTAAGCGAAGTATTGGAGAGGGCAAATGGACAGACTGACGGCGGCTGAAATTTCAATGACGGCAAGTGAGATACACCCCGAGCCGGTGGACTTGGATTATTGGGCGACCCTGAGTATTGGGGTGAGTGACTCATTTGGCTCGTATCGCCTGTTGCCGGTTACCGCGCGTCCCGACGGGTCTACACTGTACGGGTTTGAATCCCGGGCAGCCTGACAGTAGGGTTTACTGCGGACAAGCGTCGCCAAGTCGATAGACCTTGAAGCCATTAGTGCGGGCAAGCTCCTGCCGTTGGCTAAACCGCGAAGCGGCGCGGGCCTCGATCTCGATAAATTCATTGACCACAAAAAACACCGTCCCGCCATCGCTTGTGTGTGCATGGGCCTGTTGCAGAAACTTGTCCGTCAGGCTGCTTTTGGTATCGAAGCCCTGGTGAAAGGGAGGGTTGCATAGCACGAAGTCAAAACGCTCCTCGATGTGTGCGCCGCAGTCGTCTGCAATCACCTGCCCGTCGATGTTGTAACGGGCAAAGTTTTTCTCACATACGGTAATCGCGGCGCAGTTGTTGTCCGTTGCAACGACTCTACCGTCAGTCAACTGTGCCGCCATAACGCTGAGAAATCCGTAGCCGCAACCCAGGTCCAGAACCGAGGGCGGAATTTGCGGCGGTCGCTGTGCCAGATGCTGTTTGAATACTTCGATGAGCAACTCGCTGCCGCGATCAATTTTTTGCCAGCCATATACCCCGGGTTTGCTGTAAAAGTCCGTACCCGCGCTTGTCGAAACCGCTAATCTGGGTGTCGTATAGGCGCTGTCATCGGGCGCGCTGCCCTGTGACTCGCCGCGGGCTATGGATAGCGCGGTGTAGCCCTTTTTAGTGCGGGTACGCGTGACGCTGCCCCCGAGTAATACAGCCGCCTTTTTCCGGTAGCTGTCCAGGCCCTCGTTCTTGTGGCCGATCAGAACCAGTGAACCGCCATCGGCAAGCAGCCTGGCGGCGCTGGAGATGATGTGATGAACCAGTGGCTTCTCCTTCGAGATGCGATAGATCACTTGCCTTAAACCGTGGGCGGCAAAGCGAGTGAAATCAAAATCGTTGAAGTAAACATCGGCGCCGCGCCGTCGCAGCGTATCGGCAATATCGTATCGATTGCTGATATATTGAATATCCAGGCGGCCGGCATCGATCGCCGCACAATCCAGCTGTTCGTCGGCAATCACCAGGGTAGGGCCGCTGCACTGTTGCAATTGTGACAGGAGCAGGTTCAGGGCAGGGTCGGTTCGCATCTCAGACAGAGGCCGTTTCGGTTTCGGTGAGCGGTCGGCTGTCGCCGGGCTCGAGTGACGGATCCAGCTCGATTTTGCCGACCGCTCTACGGTGAAGTGTCACCACTCTATTGCCGGTTGCGGCAAACATGCGTTTTACCTGGTGGTAGCGGCCCTCGGTGATTTTTAGTACGGCCCGGTGGCTATCGAGAATCTGCAATTCAGCGGGCCTCGTGCGCTTGTTCTCGGGTAGCAAGACGATACCCCTGCCGAATCGATCCGCTGTCGCCGGATCGATGGTATCGGCTGTTGTTACCAAATATGTTTTCGTGCATTGGTAACGGGGGCTGGTCAGCCGGTGATTCCACTGCCCATCATCGGTTAACAGGACCAGGCCGGTGGTGTCGATATCGAGCCTGCCGGCAATCTGGAGGTTTTCCGGCCTCTCGAGTTCGAGCAGGTCGATCACGGTCGTCTGGTGTGAATCACGGGTGGCACAGACCACGCCCGCGGGTTTGTGCAGCATAAGGTAACGAAAACCGGGTTTTCGCAGCATTTCGCCTGAAAGACACACCTCGCTGCGCTCGCTGATATGGTGGGCGGGGTTGCCGATTATCGAACCATCGACGCTGATATGCTGCGCGCGGATCACCGCTCGCACCTGTTTGCGCGAGAGATCGGTCACCGAGGCAATGTATTTATCGAGTCGCATTGATTTTTCGGTTTGCGTTCACGCCATAACGGCGATGACTTCGTCGGCGAAGCGGGCTATGGACTGTTCCTTCTCGGCGAGGCTCGCTGTTTCCCCGTGGTAGATTTGCCAGGGCATGGTCAGGATGTGGCTGACACCGCAATCCTCCAGTTTTTTGTAACCCCCGGGCTCCCAGGCGTCGTTGGGTGAGGCCATTACGGAAAAGGGAAGATGTTCCCGGCCGTATTCCCTTCGATAACGCTGAATCCTGGCGATGCATTCGATTATTTCCCCGGTGCTTTGCAGATCGCTGAGCCAGCCGTCACCCAGTCGAGCCGCACGACGCAAGGCCGCATCGGATATTCCGCCAACCCAGATCGGTATGGGCGCGTCGGGGGCGGGATTCATCTCCAGCTTGTCGAAGGAGTAGTAGTCGCCACGATGCTCTACCATCTCACCGCTCCACAGCTTCTTCATCACGGTGATCATTTCATCACAGCGCTTGCCGCGGGTGTGAAAATCCTGCTGCATGAGTGCGTATTCGTCCTTTGACCAACCGACGCCGATGGTCAGGGTTACCCGATTCGAGGACAAGATTGCGGCAGTGCTCACGGCCTTGGCGACCAGGAACGGATTGCGCTGGGGTAGTACGAATACATTATTGGTAAACCGCAGATTCCGCGTGACGCTGGCCAGGGCGCCTATCGTCACCCAGGGGTCGGGCCAATCGGTGAATGCCTGCCAGCGCCGTTGCCCGTCCTCGGTGTAGGGGTAGGGCGTGGATAGCTTTTCCGGGTGCACGACATGGTCCGAAAACGACATCGCCTCCCACTGGTTACTATCGGCGGCTATGGCCAGGGCGGTGAGATCGGTAAGTGGAGTAAATGCGGCACTGAGTACAAATTTCATGGTCAGTTCTCCCTACAGGCTGTGCTGGTGGCGGATATGATCCAGCAAACTGTCGATAGCGGGTTCGAGCAGGGGGATAATCGCCGCAAATTTTTCTGCGCTGTCGTAATACGGGTCGGGTATCTGGCTGGAGCCGTCGTGCCGGCAGTAGTCCAGCAGTAGCTTGATTTCACCGGCATAATCCGCCGGAGCCCAGGACTGCAGGTTGATCAGGTTGGTTCTGTCCATTGCAACGATGTAGTGAAATCGCCGGTAGTCGCCATCGTCTACCTGGCGCGCGATTTGTCGGCTGATATTGTAACCCGAGTTGTTTGCAGCGATCACGGCTCTCGGGTCGGGAGACTTACCGATGTTAAACGCTGCCGTGCCACAGGAATCGACGAAGACCGCATCTTCCAAAGCCCGATCGCCCAATTTTTTTTCAAGGATCCCCTGGGCGATGGGTGAGCGGCAAATATTTCCCAGGCAGACGAAAAGTACACCTACTGGCATGGTTTGGAACCTTTTCTGGCGATAGACGGGTGGAGCGCGTATAGTAAATGCAAGTATAAGAGGGCTATTTAAACCCCTATTCGGATAAACAACAATATGTATCGATCCATCGTCGTCTTGACCGGCGCGGGAATTTCAGCCGAGTCAGGTTTGCAGACTTTTCGCGGTGCGGGCGGAATTTGGCAGAATCACCGCGCGGAAGACCTTGCCACCCCGGAGGCTTTTGCCGCAGAGCCGGCGTTGGTGCAGCGTTTTTACAATGAACGTCGTCGGCAATTGGTATCCGGCCCCATAGAGCCCAACCCCGCACACTACGCCCTGGCCAAACTACAAGCCGGTTTTTCCGGAACCTTTACCCTTGTCACCCAGAATGTCGACAACCTGCACGAGCGGGCCGGCAGCCAAAACGTACTGCATATGCACGGTGAATTGCTCCGAATGCGCTGTGGTGGCTGCGGTGACAGCTTCGTCGTCGAGGGAGATATTGAGCTGGACAGTCTATGCCCGGCTTGTGCCTCGGTTGGGCTGCTGCGCCCCGATGTGGTCTGGTTCGGCGAAATGCCGAAGCACATGGATGTCATCGCTCGACTGTTGGGCGATTGTGATTTGTTTCTTGCCGTGGGCACCTCGGGCAATGTTTACCCCGCGGCCGGTTTCGTCGAAATTGCTGGCGCCCATGCCCACACAGTGGAGGTCAACCTGGAGCCCTCCGAAGTTCAAAGCCACTTTGCCGAGCGCCTTTACGGCAAAGCCGGTGAGGTGTTGCCCCCTTATATCGAGCAACTGTTGAAATAGCATGAATCTGGCAAATAAACGGGTATTTATTACCGGCTGTAATCGCGGGATGGGATTGGCTTTCGCGGAGCGCCTGGCGGTCAAGGGCTGTAATTTGAATTTGTTGGTGCGCGACCCCGCGACCATCGATATTGACCATTTCCTCGGCCTGGGCGCACGCTCGGCTATCGTCTGGCAGCTGGATTTGTCAGACCGCCGCTCCATAGATTCGTTTCTTGAGGAATGGCGCTCGGCGGATACCGCCGTTGATGTGTTGATTAATAACGCCGGTTTTTTTACCGCGGGATTGATCGAGGAGCAAGACATGGATGACATTTATCGCATGCTGCAGGTAAACCTGGCCGGGCTGATTCATCTGACACACGGCGTTTTGCCGGCCATGCTCGAGCGCGGTAGCGGTAAAGTCGTCAATAACGCGAGTATATCCGGGCGCAATTTTTTTCCTTGCAGCAGTACCTATGCGGCCGGCAAGGCCGGTGTCGTCGCTTTCACCGAAAGTATAAAGCAGGAGCTGAGAGGTACCGGGGTCAGTACGCTCTTATTGATGACGGCGGGGGTAAAAACCGATATGTACGATAGCATGGAAGGGCTGTTTGGCGACAAACTCAAGCTGGATATGGTTTCCTCAGTGAGTCCGGAGCACTGGGCCAATAAGGTCGTATCTGCCATCGAGGATGATCGTCTGACACTTATGCCCGGGGGCTTCGAGAGCTTCATCCTGGCTTTGGGCCGATATATGCCCGGGGTACTGCAGTGGGCCGTGCGACGTCAGTTTAATCGTTAGTTAGTGCCCGTCCGGAAGGCCGGCCCCGCGGAAACGCGTAGTTTCGCAGGATTATTCGAACGGTGACTTGAAATAAAATTAATATGCGCTACCGTTGAAATTAGGGCTTGTTCTTCGTGTTTTTGTGTGTATTGTGAAGCAAAAGGAGATGTGTTAACCGTAGCTTGTTAGCGCAAGAGCATACACAGTACATCTAGTCAGTACCTAAATAGCAGTACCTAAATAGCAGTACCTCAATAAACGGGATAATAAAGAGGTCTTAAACTTTCAAAAAATATCAGGGTGCACCCACCGGCGTCGTTTCAGTGTGGCGTGTGCCGCAGATAATAAAGTGTTTGGCGGCGGCAGGGCTTCGCTGAAGCTAATGCCATTCGCCAGCAAAGATAAAAACATTTTGTAAGAGGGGCGACACGCATATCCAGTGTGCGCCGACACTCAAAAATGAATCATGGGACGATTCATTACTTGTTGATTACAAGGAGTGGGCGTTTTTTCTATGTCTGCTAATATTTGATAATACTAAATTAGTTCGGCTTGTTTTGACGCATAGGTGGGTTGGTTTCCGCAAGGAATGAGTGGGGCGTGGCATTTCGCACTGCTTTTAAATTCGAGTGTTTGACGCGCCTAACTGGTTCACTATGTTTTGAGTAGTATCAAGAGCAGTTCCAGGGGAGAGGGCAGCGTATATGCGGCAATTTGTCAATGAGAATGAACAGATTCCATTGCCCGACCAGCTATATTCCGAACTACCGGCAGCCACCGATGTAATCCCCGCACCCTCGCCATTAGGTCAGCCCGACGTGTTCCAGGCGGGCGACTTGCTGGTGGGATATCTGGCAGCAATAGGTGTTGAATACGTTTTTGGTGTTCCCGGTGGCGCCATCGAGCCGCTTTACAGTGCCCTGGCTCGCAGTGCCCGCAGCGGGGGGCCGCAGGCGATCGTCGCGCGCCATGAGGCAGGTGCAGCTTTTATGGCCCATGGCTACCACCGCAACAGTGGTAAATTGGCTGTTTGCTGTGCAACAACGGGTCCGGGTACGACGAATCTTATTACCGGGGTTGCGTCAGCTTTTGAAAACAATATTCCGATGTTGGTCATAACCGCCCAGACTGCTTTGACCAATTTTGGTCGTAAAGCGCTGCAGGAATCCTCCGATACCGGTGTGAATACGGTGGGAATGTTTCAATTCTGCACCGGCTACAACACTCTGGTAAGTCACGCCGATCAATTTGAGCATAAACTTGTCACCGCGATTATGACGGCAGTAAGCAGTGCATGTCCGGTCAATTTGAGTATTCCGCTCGATATTTTAAGTGCTCCTCTTGGCATAGATCAGCCTAGCTACGATATCGCCTCGCTTGTTCGACCGTCTCACGTGCAGGATGATCAGGCCGTCGATGAGCTGTGCCGGCAATTGCAGTCGGCAACCGACATTGTTTTTGTTCTGGGTGGCGGCTGTCATGAAGCGACCGCCGTGGTGTTACAGGCTGCATTCAGGCTGCGCGCCCGCATCGTTACCACTCCCGACGGGAAGGGCATAATTAGTCCCTACCACCCCTTGTTTCGCGGCGTGATTGGTTTCGCCGGTCATGACATCGCTGAGCAGACGCTGCTGGATCCGGCCGTTGATACGGTCGTAGCAGTGGGTACGACCCTGGGTGAGTGGGCGAGTAACGGCTGGGATGTAAAAACGGTGCTGAATAACAGGCTAATACATATTGAACCGCTCGAAAGCAATTTGACCCGGTCTCCAATGGCTCGCCTGCATGTACGCGGCAGGGTTTTATCTATCTTCGAAACCATCGTGACGCGGCTGGACAGCGCCGCTCTCGAGGGCAGCATAGAAGCCCAATGCCGGGATATGGACGAGCTTCGCTGGAAAGCAAAAGGCGCTGTTTCCTGGCAAAGGGGTACTCTGGAGAATATACCTGGGGAGGGCCTGTCTCAGTGGGAGCGAGAAAAGGTTAAACCGCAGTGGTTAATGGAGCATCTGACCCGACTCTTCCCTCAAAGCACAAAATATCTGGCAGATTCCGGGAATAGTGTGGCCTGGGCAATCCACTATCTTCATCCATTCGATCGTCGAATTCTGGAGCGTCGACAGGCCGAGCAGTCGGAGGCAGCTTCAGAGCGGCGGGATAATGGCCGACGGGGCACTTCGGCAGGCTTGTTCCAGGCGGCGCTGGAGTTTTCTTCAATGGGATGGGCGATCGGTGCAGCTGTCGGCGCGTCCCTGGCCAGCCCTGGTCAGCCTGTTGTTTGCATTACCGGCGACGGTAGCATGCTGATGAGCGGGCAGGAAATTACTGTGGCCGCCCAGCACTCTCTACCCGTTGTATTTCTGGTGCTGAATGACAGTGCGCTGGGCATGGTAAAGCATGGCCAGCGCCTGGGGGGTGCAGAAAATATCGGCTCGGAGTTGCCGAATATTGATTTTAGTGCGCTTGCCGCGAGCATGGGCGTGCGCAGCTTTCGCATCGCTTGCGCCCAGGATCTAATGGATTTGAATGTGAACGATATCGTTCACGATGGGCCCACCTTGCTCGATGTGATTATTGACCCCGAGGAAGTCCCGCCCATGGCATTGCGCATGAAGATTTTAAACCGCGCCCTTTCATAGAGCGTACAAAAAAGCCTTTTTACGCTGTTATTACTTCAAACCTCTTTGGCTAATTGTTATTCGATGCCAATAGCCCTGCACAAGTGGCGCAATCCTGCCTGCTAACCTAATCTTTAAGCAATTAAATAAGATTATAAATGCTTATGGGGTTGGTTCAGCTAATCAAGTTTATTCACACCAAAATTGCAAATGACAGGCTATCTGGGCGTGCGCTGGAAAGACGATATCAGCGGGCGTGGTGGAGCAGATTAACCGATAACACCGGGAATGTGTTGCATTTCAGTTTTATACCCGTTTCCAGGTTGTGCACATGAAACTACTACGAAGTAGCTGTCTATTTACGCTGGCGATATGGCTTGCTCTACCGGGCACGGTTTTTGCTCAGGATAGGGGTGAGGAACTACTGCTTTCCTATGGCGATGCAGATTTCATCAGTATCGCCACCGGGCAGCAGCAGCCTCTTTCGGAAGCTCCTGCTGTCGCGACTGTAATCACTGCCCAGCAGATCAAGGCCATGGGGGCGGCCAACCTGGACCAGGTGCTGGAGACGGTGCCAGGGCTGCATGTGTCACTATCCTCGAATCGTTTTTCTCCCATCTACTCGATGCGAGGTATCTATACGGACAAAAACCCACAGGTCTTAATGCTAGTCGACGGCATACCGCTGACCCAATTGTATTTTGGCGACAGAGGAATAAAGAATAGTCTGCCTGTGAGTAATATCGCCAGGGTAGAGGTGATCAGGGGGCCGGGTTCTGCGGTCTATGGCGCGGATGCTTTTTCCGGCGTGATAAACGTTATTACCAAGACTGCGGCACAGATAGGCGGGACTGAACTCGGATTTCGCGGTGGCTCTTTCGATACCCAGGAACTGTGGTTGCTACATGGTAGTAAATGGGGCGAGGTTGACTTTTCGCTCAGCCTGGATGTATTCAAGACAGCAGGCGATGGCAATCGCGTCATCGAGTCAGATACGCAAAGCCTTTTCGATAACGCTTTTGGAATCACCGCTTCGTTGGCGCCGGGAGCAGCAGACACCGATGAAAAAAGGGCAGATCTTCGAATCGAGTTTGCCTGGAAAGGGCTGGAATTTTCCGTATGGAATTGGCGCCAGGAAGGTGGCGTAGGCCCGGGCCTCGCTCTTGCTTTGGACCCGACCGGGATAGGAAGAGTGGACAATTATCTGGTGGACCTGAAATATCTTAACAATAGCTCTTTTGATAATTGGGAGTATGAGGCGCGCCTGACCTATGCGGATATCAATACCGAATCCGAGCAGACCTTATTTCCCCCAGGGGCGATAATACCCCTGGGTAGCGATGGCAATGTTGAACCGGCTTCGCCGGTGGGTATCGCTGTATTTTCGCAGGGAATGATAGGTAACCCGGAGGTATACGAGCAGCATGTGCGTGCTGACGGTTCGGCGTTTTATACCGGCTTCCGGCGCCATACTTTGCGCATAGCCTCCGGCATCAGTTACGCTGAACTAAATGGCAAGGAAAGCAAAAACTATGGTCCGGGGGTAATCGACCCGGTATTGCCTTCCCAGGTGGTGGATGGTGTCGTTACATCGGTTACCGATACGCCGTACATATTCATCCCGGATAAAAGCCGGCGCAATTACTATGGCTCGCTACAGGATGAGTGGTCTTTCGCCGCCGATTGGAATCTGACCTGGGGTTTGCGCTATGACAATTACTCGGATTTCGGTTCCACAGTAAACCCGAGGGCTGCACTGGTTTGGAATACCAGCCAGAAACTCACTTCAAAATTGCTTTATGGCCGGGCCTTCAGGGCGCCCTCATTTGCCGAGTTGTTTAGCATCAATAATCCCGTCGCGCTGGGCAATCCCGACCTGGAGCCGGAGACGATCAACACCTACGAGGTCGCCTTCGATTACAGCGCCACCTATGACCTGCGCACTGGTTTGAATGTATTCTACTACCAGATTGATGATTTGATCCGGTTCCTGCCCGGGCCCTCGGGTACCGGATCCCGGGCGGCGCAGAACTCCGGGGAGCAAACCGGTTACGGCTTTGAGCTGGAAGCCGAGTGGCATTTACTGGAAAGCCTGTCCCTTGCCGGCCACTACGCTTTCCAGCGATCCCGCTTCGAAGAGCTTGATTCCGATGTCGGCCATTCGCCGGGCCAGCAGCTTTATGGCCAGATCCGCTGGGCCTTTGCGCCTCACTGGGAGTTTAGTACCCAGGCGAAATGGATTGCCGACCGGAAGCGGGATGACGGCGACCCCAGGCCGGAGATAGATAATTACACGCTGGTCGACCTGGTACTGCGGCGGATGGATATCGTCAAGCACCTCGATATAGACCTGATCGTACAGAACCTGCTGGACGAGGAGGCTTTCGAGCCGAGCCCCGGCGAAGGCTCGGTGCCTGGTGGCTCATTGGTGCCCGGTGATTTTCCACTGACAGGAAGGGGTATCTACCTCAAGCTGGGTTATCGATTTTGATGAAAAAAACAAGCAGGCCGGAAACGGTGCAAGTCAAAAAGCGTGAAGAAGTTTTTGCCGTCAAGGCGACAACAAAAATCACCCGAGAACTACCCGGTTCTGAGAATCCCTATGTGGCACAACAGGTGTTGTGGCATGGCTATGATGTCATGGAACTTGCCTGCAATCGTAGTTTAGTAGACGTTGTTTTCTTACTAATCAAAGGTGAACTTCCGCTGGGGTCGCAAGCGCAGCAATTGGAACACCTGTTGGTATTGCTGGCAAATCCCGGTCCCCGCCAGGCTGCGAGTCGAGCGGTCACCAATGCCAGCGTATCCAGGACAGCAGCGGATAATTGGCTCCCTATCGGCTTGT
>JAUXCW010000254.1 GCA_030618705.1 Gammaproteobacteria bacterium
GTGGCCACCAACACCGTACTCGCGGTGCAAAAAGTCCTGCAGGGCAATAAGCGCGCTTGCCACAACCCCCATGATGTCGCATTACGCATCGATGCTGTCGAGGCTTTCCGCCTTTTACCCGAGGCACAAGCACTTGCGATCGCCAATAAGCGCGTACAGAATATTCTGTCCAAGTACGCCGGTGACAAGGATGCCGCACCGGTAAAGCCCGAGTTACTGAACATTGCCGAGGAAGCCGAACTCAATCGACAACTGGTGCAGTTGGCAACCGTCGTACCGGATCTTTGCGAACAACAGCACTACACCGAAGCGCTACAGAAACTGGCCGGGCTGCGACAGACCGTCGATGCTTTTTTTGACAAGGTAATGGTCATGGACGAGGATCCTGCCCTGCGGGAAAACCGCATCAACCTGCTGCGGGAGCTGCATTTGTTGTTTATGCGTATCGCCGATATTTCCCAGCTGCAGAATAAGGCCCCAGCTTGAAACTACTGATTCTGGATCGAGACGGCGTTATCAACCAGGACTCCGACGACTATATAAAAAGTACGGCGGAGTTTATTCCGATACCCGGAAGTATTGAAGCCATAGCCCGGCTCTGCCAGGACGGATTTTCTATCTATATCGCAAGCAATCAATCAGGGTTGGGCAGGGGTCTGTTTACCCGGGATACGCTCGATGCCATGCACGATAAACTGAAAGGTCTGGTTGCCGAGGCGGGCGGTAGTTTGAGCGGGATCTTCTTTTGCCCCCACCTGCCCGAGGAAAATTGCAATTGCCGAAAGCCCGCCCCCGGTCTGTTGCAACAGATTGCACATCACGCGGGCCGCTCACTCGAAGGCGTTCCGCTGATCGGCGACAGCCTGAAGGACCTGCAAGCCGGCATGGCAATGGGCTGCCGGCCGATACTGGTGAAAACAGGGAAGGGCGCAGGAACCCTGGACAAGCTGCGCGAGAACAAAGATCCACTGCTCGGGCAATTACCTGTTTTTGATTCTCTGGCCCCAGCGGCCGATGCCCTGATGGATAGTGCGCCACTGACTGCCGGGGAGCATACCCGGTGTTAGTTTTTCGTAGCGCTATATTTTATATCGGCTATTTTATCGCCACCGCGTTTTTCGGCTTTACCGGTTTACTGCTATTCAGCTGGCTACCCTATCGTATTCGCGCGTCCTACCTGTTGCTGTGGAATCGCTTTACCCTGGCCTGGCTCAGGCTCACCTGTGGTATCAGCTACCGGGTGATCGGCGAGGACAATATACCTAACACCCCAACCGTGGTGCTAAGCAAGCATGAGAGTCAATGGGAAACCTATTACCTGCAACTTGCACTCCACCCCATTGCCACCATTCTCAAACAGGAACTTCTGGACATGCCCGGGTTCGGCTGGGGCCTGCGCCTGATGAAACCCATCCCCATCGACCGTGGCTCTCCCCGGAATGCCATCAAAAAAATGGTGCGGCTCGGCCAGGAGCGGCTGGAGGAGGGGATGTCGGTACTGGTATTCCCGGAGGGAACGCGCACGACTCCTGGTGAGCAACCACGCTACGCCAAGGGCGGAGCCAACATCGCCATCAAGGCCGGGGTACCGGTACTGCCCGTCGCACACGATGCGGCAAGTTTTTGGCCACCCCACCAGTGGATCAAGTACCCGGGAACGATTAGCGTCAGTTTCGGTGAAATCATTGAAACCAGGGACCGCACGGCCAGCGATGTCACCGACGAGGCAAGGAACTGGATCGAAGGGGAGGTCGCCAGCTTGCGCCACGGCAATGGCGCAGCAGACCGGCGCTAGATATCCAGGTTGGCCACCGCCAGGGCGTTTTTCTCGATAAACTCCCGTCTCGGCTCGACATGGTCGCCCATCAGGGTGGTAAAAATCTGGTCGGCGGCGATGGTATCCTCAATGGTTACTCGCAGCATACGGCGCACCTCCGGATCCATGGTGGTCTCCCACAGTTGCTCCGGATTCATCTCTCCCAGACCCTTGTAGCGCTGGATGTTATAGCCCCGACGAGCCTCCTTCATAAGCCAGTCAAGCGCTTCATCAAAGCTCTCCACGGTTTGTGAGCGCTCACCCCGCTGAATATATGCACCGCTTTCCAACAGCTTGTCCACACTTTCTCCCAGCCCGGTTATGGCCCGATATTCGGGAGAGGCAAAGAATTCCCTGCCGATCAGATGACGGGTGGGAATACCGTGGGCAACAACCTCCACCCGGGGCAACCATTGTTCGCGCTCATCGGATTTTTGGCTCTCCACGGTATACTGGGCCGAACCGGCGCCTTGACCATGACTCTGCTGCAATCTCGCCCCCAGCTGCTCACACCACCGGCTTACCAGCTCGGGTTTCGCCAGGTCATCGGCCTCCAGGCGGGGCAGGTATACCATCGCCTGCATCACCTCTTCAGGGTATAGCCGGGACAGGCGCTGAATGACTTGCATGGTTGTGCGATAGCGATTGACCAGGGCCTCCAGGCCCTCGCCGCCTATCGGTGGCGCCTCCGGGTTCACATACAGTGCGGCGCTCTCCAGGGCGGCCTGGGTGAGGAAGCTATCGAGTGCCTCGTCATCCTTAAGATAGTTTTCCTGTTTGCCCTTGCTGATTTTATATAGAGGGGGCAGGGCGATAAAAATATGACCGCGCTCAACCAGTTCCGGCATTTGCCGAAAGAAAAAAGTCAGCAACAAGGTACGGATATGTGAACCGTCGACATCGGCGTCCGTCATGATGATAATGCTGTGATAGCGCAGTTTGTCCGCGTTAAATTCCTGCTTGCCGATGCCGCAACCCAGGGCTGTGACAATGGTGCCCACCTCCGCCGAGGCAAGCATCTTATCGAAGCGCGCCTTCTCAACATTGAGTATCTTGCCCTTCAGGGGAAGAATTGCCTGGTACTTTCGATTCCTGCCCTGTTTGGCCGACCCACCCGCCGAGTCGCCCTCCACCAGGTATATCTCTGATAGCGCGGGATCCTTCTCCTGGCAATCGGCCAGCTTACCCGGGAGCCCGGCAATATCCAGGGCGCCCTTGCGTCGGGTCATTTCCCTGGCTTTACGCGCTGCTTCCCTCGCTCGCGCCGCATCAAGCATTTTTTGTACCACGGACTTGGCTTCGCCGGGGTTTTCCAGCAAGTAATCATTGAACAGACGGTTCATTGCCTGCTCAACCGCTGGTTTTACTTCTGAAGAAACCAGCTTGTCCTTGGTCTGGGAAGAAAATTTCGGGTCGGGCGCCTTGACCGAGACGATCGCCGTGAGGCCTTCCCGGGCATCATCTCCCGTGGTGCTGACCCCGAGCTTGGCCTTTTTAGCCATGCCCTCACGCTCAATATACGCATTCAGGCTCCGCGTAAGCGCGGACCGAAAGCCCGCCAGGTGGCTACCGCCATCACGCTGGGGAATATTATTGGTGTAGCAGTAAATGTTTTCCTGGTAACCGTCATTCCACTGCAGCGCCACCTCGACACCAATATCGTCCTGCTCGGTCTCGAAGTGAAATACGCGGTTTACCGGGTTTTTGTTTTGGTTCAAATACTCGACAAAGGCCTCCAGGCCACCATCGTAGCGGTATTCCTCCTCCCGCCCACTGCGCTCGTCTTTAAGCGTAATGCTGACGCCGGAATTGAGAAATGACAGCTCCCGCAACCGCTTGGCCAGGATATCGAAGTGGTACTCGATATTGTTGAATGTTGCGGGGGAGGGCCGGAAGGTAACTTCACTACCGACGGCATCGGTCTCGCCCACCACGGCGAGCGGGGCCTGGGGCACACCGTGATGATAGACCTGCTCATGTACCTTGCCATCGCGACGCACGGTTAGCCGCAGTTCATCAGAGAGCGCATTCACCACCGATACACCGACACCGTGGAGCCCACCAGACACCTTGTAGGAGTTCTCATCGAACTTTCCGCCGGCATGGAGCACTGTCATGATGACCTCCGCCGCTGATACGCCTTCCTCCTCATGCATATCGACCGGGATACCACGACCATCATCGGTCACAGTGACGGATTCACCGGGATGAATAGTGACCCGGATCGTACTGCAGTACCCGGCCAATGCCTCATCGATGGAATTATCCACCAACTCGAACACCATATGGTGCAGCCCGGTGCCGTCATCCGTATCCCCGATATACATTCCCGGGCGCTTACGCACCGCATCCAGCCCTTTGAGCACCTTGATGCTGCTGGAATCATAACTGTTGCCGCTTTCAACTTCACTGCTCATAGGATTATCCGCACTGGCCTGTCTTCGTGATGGAGCCGTGTTCCACGTGGAACATACTCAACTGCTTTGAATCAAAACCGCTATTGACTAAACTTTGCTTATCGACACTGGTGATAAACACCTGGCTGCGCAGCTCCACTAGCAGCGAGCAGAGCAGGGCTCTTCTTTCCTCGTCGAGTTCCGAGGGCAGATCATCAACCAGGAAAACACAATGTCTCCCCTGGTTGGAATCCAGAACCGCGGCCTGGGCAAGCCGCATCGCAGCGGATAACAGCTTTAGCTGCCCCCGCGACAAGACATCCCCCACAGGTAAACCCCGGTGCCTGATGCGCACATCCGCCCTTTGTGGCCCCATGGTGGTGTAACCCTGCTCCCGATCACGCCTGGCCTGTCGCTCCAGCACTTCGCCGAGCTGATATTTACCGTCCCAGCCCGGGTGAAAATTAAACTCCAGGTCGGCGCAGCCCTCTGGCCACAAGCGTTCGAGCATGTCCCGCATCACGGGGTACCATAAGGTAAAATAGCGCTCCCGCTCGGTAGTCACACCGTGTGAGGCCTGCAGAAACTCCAGGGTCCACGGCGCCAGCTCTTCAGAATCTATTTTACCACGACGAAGCAAGGAATTTCTTTG
>JAUXCW010000367.1 GCA_030618705.1 Gammaproteobacteria bacterium
CAAGGATACCGGCGAGCTGATGTTCAATATCTGGTATGTACTGACCCGGTTTATCGCCCCGGCCGGGGTGATTGCCATCTTCGCGCACCAGCTGGGACTGCTGCAAAAACTTGGCTGGATGTGAAGAGGGGCCGGGCCAGGAATTCAGTTTGGTCTTGCCCAGCAGCCTCAGGATCAGGTTTCTGCCGGCGCGCAGAATCGGATAGAGAAAACCGGCGACATACTTGTTTTTGAACAGCAGGAAATTGAGCCGGTTGAGCAGGCCGGACCTGGAGCTCAATAAGGCCAGGATATTGAACCATTCATCGCCGTGATAAATTCGCCCCTCATAGACCAGGACCATCCCTGCATCCAGGTCGAAGGCTTTTTCGCTCAGGCAGTCAACTAATTCGTCGCCCTTTACCCAGGCTCTCAAGCGAGCAATTTATTTTGACAAGGTCTACAGTGGCCTACTCAATGAAGGGGTTCAGCACGTTTACACCGGTTTTAACAAAATCCTTGTGGTTACGCGTGACCACGGTCAATTCATAAATCAGCGCCGTTGCGGCAATTTGCTTGTCCAATGAGTTTTCTGGATGCGGCACCCGTAGCCGCCCCCAGAGTTGAGCAATATCCTGGTTAATATCGAGGATATGATGCTGGTATTGCGTGAGTATACTCCCCAGCCACTTCTCCAATTGACTCGCCTGCCGTAGATCGCCGCGGTACCGAATCAATTCGATACCACGGCGCAATTCACCGACGGTCACGACTGAAATGAACACTTGAGCCTCATCCTCGATGGTTTGCTTGAAGAATGCCCTTACCCCCTGGTTTGCCTTGGACTGTTTGCGCGCCTCGCTGATGACGTTGGTATCAAGCAAATACACGATCGTTTCCGGCCTCGTCTTCTACCCGCTCGAAATCTTCATCCTGCCCGACGTTGGGCATGCCTGTGAGTGCCTCTGCAAAGCTCTTCCCCTTTGGCCGCATCAATAACGCTTCGAGAAGGGCACGATGTTCCGCCTCGGCACTTCGACCGTGTTGCGCCGCACGTTTTTTGAGCGCATCGACGATGCGTTGATCCAGGTTTCTAACCACGAGACTCGCCATACTAGCTCCCCCTCTATTCGCACCGAACAGTTGATATCAATGATAGCACTGCATGCCTCGCAATGCTATCATTGATATCAACCTGATCGAAACAGGAAACACTCGACACCACCGCCGAAATCAGCGCTACCGGGGTGGCGAGCCTTCCGGAGGGGGCACTAACTACCCGGCCGGTAAACACAGACATTGCGATAGCCCTGCTGCGCCAGTTGTGCCGCGTGCAGGCGACTCATTACGCCCTTGTCGCAATAAAGCATGTAACGCGAGCCCTGCTCCAGCTCGGCAAAGCGACGCTGCAGCTGGTAAAACGGAATCTTCACCACGGTATTGGTATCCAGCTTCAGCGGACTACCCTCCTCCTCTGCCGGAGGGCGAATATCGACCACGATACTCCCGGCGATGGGAATAGACAGCACTTCAAACTCAGGCGCGACCTCCTGCTCGAGGTCGATGTCTGTAATATCGACGATACGCGCCTGCGCCACCGCCTGTTGCAGCCGTTCAAAATCGAACCCCTTCTCCTCGGCCTCTACTCGCTCGAGCCGGGCCCGCGTTTTTGGTTTGACCGAGATGACCCCGCAGTACTCCGGAATACTCGCCGCCATTTCCTCGGCACCGATTTCGCGACTGGTGCGCAGTATGTCGGTCTTGTCGCTGGCAATCAGTGGGCGCAGTACCAGCATATCGCACACCTCGTCGATGACCGCCAGGTTGGCCAGGGTCTGGCTCGAGACCTGGGCCACGCTCTCGCCAGTAACCAGTGCCGCCACGCCCAGATCCCCGGCGATCTGGCTGGCCGCCCGCAACATCATGCGCTTCAATATCACTCCCATATGGCTGTTGTCGACCTGCTGGAGTATTTCCGCCACCACGCCCTCAAAGGGTACGGCAATAAACTTGACCCGGTGAGAGGCGCCGAACTTGAGCCACAGGTAGAGGGATATCTCCTTCACCGCCACCTCGTGGGCATGCCCGCCTAGATTGAAAAACAGGAAATGGGTCTGCATGCCGCGGCGCATCGTCAGGTAACTGGCGACCGTGCTGTCGAAGCCCCCCGACACCAGGGAGATAACCGGATCCACCGTACCCAGGGGAAAGCCACCCAGGCCCTGGTAGCGCTGGTTGACGACAAAAAGTACATCCTGGCGGATTTCGAGATTAACGGTACGGTCCGGAGTGTGCAGATCCACGCCTCCGGTATCGCCGGCATGGAGTAAAAAACCGCCCACGTATCGCTCGACATCGTTGGAGCGGAAATCATGATTCCCCGAGCGCTTGCACCTCACCACAAAGGTGTTCCCCACCAGGCGCCGCTGCCACAGGGCACTGACCCTGGCCGATATTGCCTCCATATCCCCCAGCGGATACTGAACGACATCGAGAAAATGAGCGATGCCCGGCGTTTGGCCCAGCACTTCGACCAATCGCCGATGGCTGGCCTGGTCATCGAGATCCGAATCTATCGAGAGCACATCCCAGGCGCTACGCACCCGGATATGCGGGTCAATGGGCTTCAGCAGGCGGCGCAGGTTGGTCTCTAACTGACGCGACATCTGCTTGCGCACAGGCCTGGACTTGATGGTTATTTCCGGGAAGTACTTGAGGATAAACTGCATGAACCGCAACACACGCTAGAAAATGAGCGCACATTATAAAACACTTGCCAGCATCGGCGCTTGCCACTAATGTGTACGTCGCCAAAGGCTGGAGCGCACCATCATGGCGCCTTCCGCCCCAACTTGGTGCGAATAAACGAATCAAAAGCGGGCACGTCTTGCCGGCGACCCCGGAAAACCCGCAATCAAGTTCCTTTTGAATAATGGTACAGTTTTTGCTTAATAGTTTTTGCTCAAAAGTTACCAGTAAGGCTGCAGCAATTCCAGGATTTTACCGGAAGCCACTGCGAAGACTCGCGCAAACTAGCGGGACACCGAATAAGCAACGCGGCCCTGCCAGACCCCAGGCCGCAAAACCAGTTTATTTATGAGGCG
>JAUXCW010000260.1 GCA_030618705.1 Gammaproteobacteria bacterium
TATTGCCTATCGCTTTCGCATCCGGCGGCAGTTGGGCGCAGGATGACGCGGTCATGCTGGAGGAAGTCATCGTTACCGCGCAGAAAAAAGCGGAAAACGTGCAGGACATCCCCGCGACCATCAATGCCGTCTCCGCGGCACAGATCGAGGAGTTCACGGTACTCAACTACGAGGACCTCGGCGCACTGGTACCGGGCCTGGATTTGCAAAAGGCCGATGCCCGCCGCCAGACCATCACCATCCGCGGCATCACCGCCGACCCGGATAACATCGCCAAGCAACCGATCTCGACCTATATCAACGAGGTCGCGGTGCGACAACAGGTCATCTTCAGCGCGGTATACGATATGGAGCGCATTGAAGTGTTGCGCGGACCCCAGGGCACCCTGCAGGGCCGCACCGACCCCGCCGGCTCCATCCTCAACTACACCAAGATGCCGAGCACCAGCGAGTGGGACGGCTATGTGCAACAGACATTCACCGACGAGCGCGGCTCCAATACCCAGTTCGGCGCCAGTCTGCCGGTGATCCAGGACAAGCTGGCGTTCCGCCTCGCCGGCGTCTACGAGGATACCGACGGCCAGGGCTACGAGAATATCAACAACGGCCAGGAGGAGTCGTCGCGAACCAAGTCGGTGCGGGCAACCATGGACTTTCTGCCCACCGATAACCTGGAATGGCAGCTCATGTACTCCTACACCGAGCGCGATGTCACCTTCCCGGAAGCGATCTTCGGCGACCTGGGGGGATACGCCGACCTCCCCGGCTTCGTCGATTCACCGGTATTAACAGACCCCAATTACCCGCAAACCCTGGACATGGAGGATCGCAAGTCGATTACCCAGGGCCGGGTTTCCAATAATGTCGAAATCAATCTGCTGACCTCCAATGTCAGCTGGGATATCGGCCCCGGCGCACTGACCTGGGTGGCCGGCTTCTACGATATCCAGCAGGAAAATATACTCGACAGGGATATCAGTAACGTCCTGCCCTTACCCACGTCACAAGCAACGATCACCGACCTGCAATACTACAGCCAGGAATTGCGCTGGGGCAGCAACGAGGGCGCCTTCGGCGGCTTCTGGGACTATATCGTCGGCGTATTCTGGGAAAAGACCGAAACCGCTACCACGAATGCCGTGGATGCCTCCGGTAGTGTCGGCTTGTTCTTGCCTTCCATGCCCGGCGATGTGGTGAACTACCTCGACATTCCCATCGATCGGGAAAATATCTCTATCTATAACCACAATACCTTTAACTTCACTGACAACGTCAACCTGCAGTTCGGCTGGCGCTACCAGGAGGCGAAAATCGACTCCCGCACCGACCAACTACTGGTCAGTAACAATCCACAGGTTCCCGGGATCGACCAATGCCTGATTCCGGACGGCACCAGCTGTAATGCCGACCCCACCGACCTTACCTCGACTGAAGACGAGGCCCTGACCGGCAGCGTCAAGCTGGCCTGGTTCGTGGCGGACCAGACCATGGTCTACGGTTCGGTGGACAGCAGTTATCGCCCACCCGGCGTCACCATTACGCCGACACCCGTCAGTGCCGATAATCTGCTGTTCGACAAGGAGACCAGTGTCGCCTACGAACTGGGCTTCAAGAGCACCTTCGCCAACGGCCGGGTTCGCCTCAACGGCGCCTGGTTCTTCCAGCAGTACGACGGCTACCAGGCCCGGGCCACCGATGTCAACGCCACCTTCTATGACCCGGTTACCGGAGCCTCTACCGGCACAGAAAGAATGCAGGGGGGCCTCACCTTTAACGCCGATGCCACGGTACAGGGCGCCGAGCTGGAATTACAGAGCCTGCTGACCGACACCTGGACCTTGAACGCCGGCGGCGCCTATGTGGATAGCCGCTTTGACGACGGCGCGATGGGCCCCTGTAACGCACAGCTCAGCGCGGCCGAAGAAGCCCAGCAGCAGCAGGTATCCGAGTGTGATATCGGCGGCGAACTGGTCAGCGCCCAGCCGCTGTTCTCGGGCAATATCAGCTCGGAGTTCTACCTGCCCTTTGCCGCCACCGAGTGGTATCTCCGCGGCCTGTATAACTACCGCAGCTCCAGCAGCTTCTACCTGATCGAAGACCAGACCATCGACGCCTACGGCACCCTGAACCTGTGGACCGGCTTCCGCAGCGCCGAGGGCAAATGGGATGTCAACCTCTGGGTCAAGAACGTCGCCGACAAGCAGGAGCTGGCGGTGCTGTCAAATCAGGAGTTTGTCAGTGTCGGCCCGGTGAGCGCGACCAGCAACTGGCGCCGGGCAACCTTGATCCAGCCGCGCACCGTCGGCATTACCGCGCGCTTTAACTGGTAGACTCCAGGCCATTCGGCGATCAATCAAAGGGGCTTGCGCAACGCAAGCCCCTTTTTTCTTTCCCGATAAAAACCCACTGTCATTCCAGCAGTCTGTTGGCTGGAATCCAGGTTTTACGTGAGTGGATCCCGGCCTGAAGACTGCCGGGATGACGTGATTCCTGGAGACGGGTTCGCCAAGGGCCTTAACTCAGTGCCATTCGGGACAGTATAGTATGCCTAATCCCGGCGGGAATTAAGTATACTGTCCCCAGGATATTGGGCGGACACAAACTATGAACGGCAACATCGCAAGCGGCGTCGGCTACCTCAAGGAAGGGCTGGGCCTGATCACCAAACCCGGCATCCGCCCCTTTGTGCTGATTCCGCTGGTGATCAATTTTATCCTGTTCGGCGGCGCACTGTGGTGGGGCATCCAACAGGTCATGCTGTTGATGGGCATGCTGGTAGGCTGGCTGCCCGGGTGGCTCGACTGGTTGTCATGGATTCTGGTACCGGTTTTCTTCCTACTGGCGCTGCTGCTCATCTTCTACGGCTTCAGTATCGTCGCCAACCTGATCGCCTCTCCCTTCAACGGCTACCTGGCGGAAAAAACCGAGGAATTGCTCACCGGCAAACCGCTGGGCATAGAAAATAACTGGAAGACCATACTCATGCTGGTACCGCGCAGTATCGGCCGGGAATTGCGTAAGCTACTCTACTATATACCGCTGCTGCTGCTGGTATTTGTGGCCTCGTTTATTCCCGGGGTGAACGTGGTCGCCGCACCGCTGGGGTTTCTTCTCGCCGCCTGGATGATGGCTATCCAGTACCTGGACTACCCCATCGACAATCACATGATGAGCTTCGCCCAGGTCAAGCAGGGTGTGCGCCACAAACAGCTCACATCGCTGGGTTTTGGCGGCGCCGTGATGCTCGGCACCATGATCCCCCTGTTCAATCTGGTGATCATGCCGGCTGCCGTCTGTGGGGCCACGGCCTACTGGGTGCGAGAGGTGAAGGGATCGATGGTCGAATAAATTCGACCAATGGCTCTAGTGTACGGGTAACAACTCCGCCGGCGGATGCTCACACGCGAGTTTCTTGCCCAGCAACTTCTCCAGCTCCGGCAGCAGGAAAGAATCCATTTCACCGGCGAAGGTAATCGATGTGCCGGTTTTTCCCGCCCGACCGGTGCGGCCGATTCGATGCACGTAGTCCTCCGGGTCCTCCGGTAAATCGTAGTTCACCACATGACTGATATTGTCGACGTGAATGCCGCGGCCGGCGACATCCGTCGCCACCAGAATATTGATATCGCCCTTCTTGAAGCTATCCAGTGTGCGGGTACGCAGGTGCTGGGACACTTCCCCGGATAACATGCCGCAGCTCAGGCCGGCGCGCTTCAGCTTTTCATAGACTCGCCGGGTAGTGTCACGACGATTGGCGAAAACAATAGCGGACTCCACCTCATCCTGTTGCAACAAATTGCGCAGCAGGGGAAATTTCTCCCTGGCACTGACCATATAGACTTTTTGATCCACCGTATCCACCGCCACGCTGTCCGGTTCGATCTCCACCATGGTGGCATTAGTCGTCCACTGAGTACACAGATTGAGCACATCCTGGTTAAAGGTCGCGCTGAACAGCAAGGTTTGCCGGTTACGTTTTGGCGGCGTTTTCGCTATCACCTGCTTGACCTGGGGGATAAAACCCATATCCAGCATGCGATCCGCCTCGTCGATGACCAGCACCTCGACCATATTCAAGTGCAGGTGGCCACGGCGGCTAAAGTCGAGCAGCCGACCCGGGGTGGCGACAACGATATCCACCACCTTGTCCTCGATCTTTTTCAGCTGCCGGTTGTAGTCGACCCCACCAATCAACAGCGCGGTCTCGAGGCCGGCATACTTACACAATTTTCGGGAATCCTCGGCGATTTGCGCCACCAACTCCCGGGTGGGAGCGATCACCAGAGCGCGAGGCTCGCCGATATAGCGCTCTTCCTGGGGATTATTGAGTAAATCGGTAATCACCGTAATCAAAAATGCCGCCGTCTTACCGGTGCCCGTCTGGGCTTTACCGATAGCATCGTAACCGTCCAGGGTGAAGGGCAACACCTCTGCCTGGATCGGTGAGCAATACTCAAATCCCAGGTCGGCAATGGCGTGCATCAACTCCAGGCCGAGGCCGAGATCGTGAAATCGGGATTTACCCGCCACCGCGGGAACATCGAAGCGGGACAGGTCCCAGGCCTTGTGTTGGTGGGGTTGGCGCTGACGCCCTCCGGACCGGGACTTGTTGCTGGACGGCCGATCGCTTTGCGGTGCCGTATCCTTTTGTTTACCTTTACCAAAAAACTTGCGCATGTTGCCGCTAGACCTTGTCGATGATGCCCGGTGCCAGCCCGGGACAGAGCCGCGCATTCTAACACCAGTTGCCC
>JAUXCW010000321.1 GCA_030618705.1 Gammaproteobacteria bacterium
GGCCGCTGCGTCCTCACCGATCAGGCCGCCACCGTTGTGAGCAAGACCGATACGCGCGCCCGCCACCTGTCGCTGGTGGCAGCGGCCCTGTAACTGTTCGGCCAATTCGACAATCTGGGCGGCGCCGGTCGCGCCGATCGGGTGCCCCTTGCGCAGTAAGCCGCCGGAAACGTTCACCGGGATTCGCCCACCGAGCCGGGTACTGCCGTCATCGATCAACTGACCGCCCTGCCCCTTGTCACATATCCCTATATATTCGTAGGCGATGATCTCCGAGGGTGCCGACGCATCGTGCAGTTCAATCAAGCTGAGATCATCCGGGCCCACAGCCGCCGAGTCATAAGCGAGCTGTGCCGCATAGGCGCCGACAGAAAGGTCTCCGGCGGCTTGATCCCAGCCGGATACCAACGCCGATGACAGCACCTTGACCGGTTTTTTAATGCCCAACTGGCGCGCCTTTTTCTCGCTGACGACAACCACGGCTGCCGCGCCATCGCCAACCGGTGAGCACATGGGCAGCGTCAGCGGGTCGATGATTTCTCGGGACGCCAGCACCTCGGCCACGCTCATTTCCTGCTGGAACTGGGCGCGGGGATTGAGACTGCCGTGAAAGGCGTTCTTGGCGGTCACCCCGGCAATCTGTTCGCGGGTGGTGCCGTAATCCCGCATGTGGGCTTTGGCTATCAGCGAGTAGATGTCCATAAATACCGAGCGGGTGACACCGGCGTTCTCGATATCGACTTCCTCACCGGCCTTTGCCGCCAGGGCTCGCAGGGCTCCCAGCATGCCGTCGGCATTTTCCGTATCGACCGCGCCGTCAAAGGCGGCAAAGGTACGTCGCTTGTCCTCGTGAAACAGTTTCTCGAAACCACATACCAGAACCACGTCATAGGCACCGGCTGTAACCATGGCACAGGCCTGGTGAAATGCCGTGGATGAGGTCGCACAGGCGTTCTCGATATTGACTACCGGAATCCTGCCGACACCCAGTTCCCGCAGTGCTACCTGGCCGCTTATCATTTCCTGGCCCTGAACCACGCCGCCGGCACCGTTTGCCATATAGGCGGCTTGCAGCTCATCGAGGGCCATGCCTGCGTCGGCAACCGCCTCCACGATCGCTTCACCGGCCAGCCCCTTGAGTGTCACATCCAGGTGCTTGCCAAAGCGCGTCATACCGGTGCCGGCAATATAGGCATTCATTTTCATCTCGTGTCTCCGTTCTCGGTTCGCCACCGTGTATTTCTACGCGATTTTTTCAGGGTCGCCTATTCAGGCAAGTTGCAAAATCCAAGCTGGTGAAAGACCGCCAGCAATTCACGATGACCATAAGCCCTGGCGGGTGACTGAAACCCTGTATTCTTCAGCTTGCCGTCGAGTATTCGCCGGGCGCCTTCAGCGCACATTTCTCCGGTCCAGGTGTAGGGAGCGGACAAGTTCATCACAAACTGCGTCGTCACCTGTCGACCCTGGCCATTGCAGACGATGACACTGCGTTGCACGTCGAGATCGTCTTTCGGCGGTTCGCCGCTGTCCATCTGGTCGCCCATTTGATTGGTCAACTCCTCACGCTCGGGCTGCGACAGATTCGGCGCCAACTCATTAAAGGTCTTGATTGCCTCTACAATAGCAGTGATCATATGTTCACCGATGGCGGTGATAACCTTGCAGTTTCGTACGCGGTCATCATCCTTGTACCAGATGGGCTCACAGGCCCCACCCCAGGGGTGTGCACTGAGAGTCGAACCACGGTGGGGCACCACGGCCTGGATAATCTGGTCATTGGGCCAGGCCTTGAATTCATTCAGCTCCAGGTAATACTGGGAAACGTCGTTGCACACCATGCGTAAGAATGACTTGGTCGAGGCTTCCGAGGGCAGGCCGTGATCGATCTGGTAGACGATATCCAGGCTGTCGACCCCTTCCGTCTCGAGCACCACTTCCGCAGCGATGGAACCAGCCGCCCACATATAGGAATTGGCCGGGCAAAGCAGCAGGCTTTTGTCGGCAAAAGCCTGGCCGTATTTCTCCTTGATGGCGTTGGTCCAATCCTGCTCGCCGGTGGTATCGAGGTAGTGGCAATTGGCTTCCAGCGCCGCCTCCACAATCGGCCAGGCGACCTGCATAAAGGGGCCGGCGACATTGATCACCACATCGACCTTTTCGAACAGCGGTAGCAGCTCTTCAACGCTAATGCTGGCGGTGACGATATCCGCGTTCACCGGACCGCCGTGGCGCCCCTCTACCACGGACAGGGCCGATTCAAGTCGTGCCCGGGTACGCCCGGCAAAGTAAAAAGGTATATTGCGCCGTGCCAGCGATTCGGCAACCAGCTTGCCGGTGTAGCCGCTACCGCCGTAGACCAGTACTTTGCGTTCAGACGTCATGGTGCTCTCCTCGATGTGATCCGATGCTGTGACTTTCTCCAGGCTTGAGCGCTATCATAGGGATAATGGGTAACTACCTGAATGTGAGCGAGGGACAGCAACTTGTGAATATCGGCCACGCCGTCTAGAATGCTCTCTCCGAACCAACACAAGGCCACAGGGCCGTCGCGCAATGGCCACGCCGACTCCGATATCACATCACATCAGGGGTGTTCTACCCTCTCTGGACGTCATGGAGGCAAAGGGCTTTACGGTACAGGAGTGCCTTAAGGGAACCGGGATTCTCCAGAGCCGACTGAAAGACGCCGAGCGCCGCATCAGTATTCAGCAGGAGCTTTGCTTCTATCGCAATTTACTCGACCTGAGTGGCGACCCGCTGCTGGGTCTGGAACTCGGTAGCGCCTATTTGCCCCAGCGCTACGGCATCTACGGCTACGCGATTCTCAGTGCCGCGACGCTGCGCCATAGCCTGTCCTTTGCCGCGCACTTCAGCCAACTCACTTTTAGTTTTTTCGAGATGGAGTTTTCAGTCAAAGGGCAAATGGCGTCCTTCGCGTTCAGCGGTGGCCCCTCGATGGAGAACGAATTACTACACCTGTTTTGTGACCGGGATGCGGCCGCGGCGCAAGTGGCGTTCAATGAAATTGCGGGCAGGGCCATCTCCCTGGAACGGGTGCTCCTGGTGCACGATGGCCACGATCGACAAACGGCCTACCGGGAGTTCTTTGGCTGTGATGTAGCGTTTCTCGCCAGCGCCATCCGCCTGGAGTTCGCCACCAGGTGGCTGGATACCCCACTGCCGCAGAGCGATGCGGAGTCCTCGCAGTACTTGCAGCAACAGTGCCAGTTGCTGATCGCGAAAATGAGTGTACAGAGCCACTTTGTCGACGATGTTCGACAACTCATACTGGCGCGGCCTGGCTATTTTCCCGATATCGAATACCTTGCAGAGAAACTGCAGATGTCGGTGCGGACCCTGCGACGCCGCCTCAAAGACGAAAACAGCCGCTACCAGGATATTCTCAACGAGATCCGTTTCAGCCTGGCAAGGCAATACCTGGACGATACCCGGCTTCCGCTGGAAGATATCTCCGAGCTATTGGGTTACAGCGACCCCGGCAACTTCAGCCATGCTTTCAAGCGTTGGAGTGGGGTTTCCCCAAGGGAATACCGCCAGCAGGCGTAACGGGAATCGGCAACTCAGGCTATCCCATCGATCCGATTCAGGCGCTTCCAGTATCGATCGTAGTGCGCAAAGCGTCGATAGTGAATGTTTGAGGCGGCGGCGGTCGTGAACCAGCGAGTATGCCATTGCCCGGCCAGCACTGCGCCGGCTTCCTGGGAGCTTGAATCGTTCATCATGGCAAATAGCTTGTTTTCAAGCGTGTCCCTGTCCTCGAGTAGTCGACGGCGGAAGACCTGATCAAACAGTGCGTGCCTGTGTATTGTCTCGAAGCGGAAC
>JAUXCW010000167.1 GCA_030618705.1 Gammaproteobacteria bacterium
CAGGTGTCGATATCGATGCCGTTGATGATGCCTGATAGAGCCTCGTGACGATCGCGCAGCAGTGCATCCAGGCCATAGCCAAATTCCGCTGTCTGGATTTCCTCGGCGTAGGTGGGGCTCACCGTATTGATGCGGTCCGCATGGGCCAGGCCACCCTTGATAAAAGACATCTGGTCGTAATACTCCAGGCTCTGGAAGTGCCATAGCGTCGCCGGCAACCGCAATTGCTCAAAGTGGGAATAGGGGAACAGGCCCTGGTAGGCCAGGTTGTGAAGAGTAAAAACGCTCGCGGGACGGTGTAGTTCGAGGCTCAGCAGGGCGGGAACCAGGCCGGTTTGCCAGTCGTTGCAGTGGACGATATCAGCTTGCCATCCGAGGTCAGCCCGATCCATTGCCAGTTCCACCGCGGCGCGACACAGGGCGGCAAAGCGCAGGTGATTGTCCTGCCAGGGCTGACCCGTATCGTCCAGGTACGGATTGCCGGGGCGACCGAACAGCGCGGGGCAATCGAGCAGCCAGGTGGTGACACCGCTGCCGGGTACCACGGTTTCAACAATGCTGAGCCGCTGGCCCTGTATCTTCAGCTGAGTGAGTTGGTAACAGCCGAATTCCTGCGCACGGGACAGTGCGGCGGGGTAGCCGGGCAGCAATACGCGCAGGTCAAATCCTTGTGCCGCCAACGCCGCCGGCAGGCTTCCGGCGACATCGCCCAGGCCACCGGTCTTGACGAAGGGGAAGGCCTCGCTGCTGACAAACAACACGGATTTCACGCCTGGCTTATTCCCCATCGAGTTTGAGTAGAATGCCGCCCAGTGGCGGCAGGCACAGCGGAATCGAGCAGGGCTGGCCCATCCAGGGCCTGTCCTCACTTTCGATCGGCAGGCCGTTGCCCACGTTGCTGCCACCGTAATAGGTCGAGTCCGAATTAAAAAATTCGCGGTAGACCCCGGGCCGGGGCACGCCGATACGGTAGTTAACCCTCGGCTGCGGGGTGAAATTCAGCACCACGACGGTACAGTCGTCGCCATCGCGACGCAAGTAGCTGATCACCGATTGCGTGCTGTCGTGGCAATCGATCCATTCGAAACCACTGCTGTCGAATGAGTGGCGGTAGAGGGAGGGCTCGGCCCGGTACCGACTATTGAGATCGCCGACCAGTAGTTGTACCCCGCGATGCAAGGCATGATCCAGCAAGTGCCAGTCCAGTGATTGATTGGCGCACCACTCCTGCAGCTGAGCGAATTCGTTACCCATAAACAGCAGCTTGGTGCCGGGATAGGTAAACATATAGGTGTAGAGCAGTCGCAGGTTGGCAAAGCGCTGCCAGTTGTCACCGGGCATCTTGCCCACCATGGATCCCTTGCCGTGTACCACCTCGTCGTGGGAAAACGGCAGGGTGAAGTTTTCGCTGAAGGCGTACATCAGGCCGAAGGTGAGTTGGTCGTGGTGATATTTGCGAAAGACCGGGTCCTGGGACATGTACTGCAAGGTATCGTTCATCCAGCCCATATTCCACTTCATGGAAAAACCCAGCCCACCCAGCCAGGTGGGGCGGGTTACCTGGGGCCAGGCGGTGGATTCCTCGGCAATGGTCAGTGTGCCGGGGTGTTGGCCGTGGGTCAGGGTGTTGAGTTCGCGCAGAAAGGCCACGGCCTCGAGGTTTTCATTGCCGCCGTAAATATTGGGCGTCCACTCGCCCTCTTCGCGGGAGTAGTCCAGGTAGATCATCGAGGCGACGGCATCGACTCGCAGACCGTCGAGGTGGAATTCCTCCAGCCAGTAGTTGGCGCTGGCCAACAAAAAGTTGCTGATCTCCCGGCGACCGTAGTTGTAGATCAAGGTGCCCCAGTCCCGGTGTTCGCCCCGTTGCGGATCCTCGTGTTCGTACAGCGGAGTGCCGTCGAACAGGGCCAGGGCGTGGCTGTCGCGCGGGAAGTGCGCGGGCACCCAGTCCAGCAATACGCCGATGCCATGCTGGTGGCAGTGATCCACCAGATAGCGAAAATCGTCCGGTGTGCCGAAGCGCGCGGTGGGCGCGAAATAGCCGGTGGTCTGGTAACCCCAGGAATCATCCAGTGGATGTTCGGTGATGGGCAATAGCTCGATATGGGTAAAACCGAGTCGCAGGACATAGTCGACCAGGCGGTGGGCCAGCTCGCGGTAATTGAGAAAGCCGCCGTCCCCGGCTCTTTGCCAGGAGCCCAGGTGGACCTCGAAAATCGACAGGGGACTATGCAGCCAGTCGGTGGCGCGGCGCCGTTCCAGCCAGGCCTGGTCCTGCCAGTCATGGCCGCTCGTCCCGGTGATTATCGAGGCGGTCCGGGGGCGCAGTTCCGCCTGCTGCGCGTAGGGGTCCGCTTTCTGTTGTACGCCGCCGTGCTGGCGGTTCTGTATCTCGAATTTGTACAATGCGCCCGCCGGCAAACCCGGGATAAACAACTCCCATACACCGCTATTGCCACGCACTCGCATCGGGTATCGACGGCCGTCCCATTGATTGAAATCGCCGACCACACTCA
The DNA here is from genome assembly GCA_030618705.1 of Gammaproteobacteria bacterium. GTDB lineage: Bacteria > Pseudomonadota > Gammaproteobacteria > Pseudomonadales > JAHEGP01 > JAHEGP01. Next base: position 2,520 of record JAUXCW010000167.1, read on the forward strand.
CCCGCTCGGCGTTCGGCGCCCAGGTGGCAAACAGGACGCCGTCTATGCCGTCTGCCTGGTGGAGATGAGCGCCCAGCACCCGGTAGATATGCCAGTGCTTGCCCTCACCGAACAGGTGCAGGTCGAAATCGGAAATTTGTGGGGAGAAGCTATAGGGGTCACAGGCCGTGCGTTCGATTCCATGGTCGTCCGTCCAACCAAGCTGGTAGTGCTGGCCGACGTTTATCTCGCTGATGTCGAGCTCGAATAGCGCCGTGTCCTGCAGGCGTTTCATGGCGGTGGCGTCGTCATCCGTCAATAGCCAGGCCTGTTTTGCCCCGGGCAACTGCGCACGAACCACCCGCCGTGATCGAAGCTGGTGGCACCCCAGAATCTCGAAGGGGTCGTGGTGGCGGCCGTCGATGAGTCGCTGCAAATTTTTCGGTAGGGGTTTAACCATTGGCCGGGTTATCCTGCGCACAATTGATTCAGGTTAAGAAAGTCAGCCCAACGCGGCTGGCGCGAAATGGTAAAGTAGTATGTCAGCAATACTATGCTAGCGGCAAACCGCTGGTAACTGCTTTGAGCCGGCGCAATAATTGGTGAACCAGCTGGCCCGGGGAATCTTCAATAGGGACCAAACATATGAGCAACGCCTCCTCTGGACGTTTTGTCAGTCGCCTGACCCGGGATACCCTGGCTTTGATCCTGGCGGGGGGCAAGGGTAGCCGCCTGCATCAGCTGACGGCCTGGCGCGCCAAGCCCGCGGTACCCTTTGGCGGCAAATACCGCATCATCGATTTCCCCCTCTCCAACTGTGTCAACTCCGGTGTGCGTCGGGTGGGTATCCTGACCCAGTACAAGGCTCACTCGCTGATTCGTCACGTACAGCAGGGCTGGGGCTTTCTCAGCGGTAATTTCGACGAGTTTGTCGAATTGATTCCGGCCCAGCAACGCACCCAGTCGTCCTGGTACCAGGGTACCGCCGACGCGGTATTGCAGAATCTGGATATTATCCGCCGTCACCGGCCCGCCTACGTGTTGATCCTCGCCGGCGATCATATCTACAAGATGGACTACGGTACCATGCTGGCGGCCCATGTCGAGCGGGGCGCCGATGTCACCGTCGGTTGTATCGAGGTGCCTATCGAGCAGGCGAGTGCCTTTGGCGTAATGGCGGTGGATCAGGAACAGCGTATCGTTCAATTTGAGGAAAAGCCCCATGCGCCGAGGTGTATACCCGGTCGACCGGACAAGGCGCTGGCCTCGATGGGCATCTATGTATTCAGTACCGACGCGCTGTACCAGGAATTGACCCGGGATTTTCCCGAGTCGTCCTTTAGTCACGACTTTGGCCGGGACATCATCCCTGCGGCGATAGAAAGCCGCAAGGTGTGTGCTTTCCCCTTTCGCGACCCACAGCATGAGGATGACCAGGCTTACTGGCGGGATGTCGGCACCATCGACGCGTTCTGGGAGGCCAATATGGAGCTGATCGGCATCAGCCCCGAACTCAATCTCTACGACAATGACTGGCCGATCTGGACCTGCCAGGTGCACAGCCCCCCGGCCAAGTTTATCTTCGACGATGAAGGCCGTCGCGGCATGGCGGTCGATTCCATGGTCTCCGGGGGCTGTATCATATCGGGTTCCACCGTCCGTCATTCACTGCTGTTTACCGAGGTCAGGGTGCACTCTTTTTGTGAGATCGAAGACGCGGTGATATTCCCGGGCGTTGATATCGCACGGAACTGCAAGATCCGGCGTGCGGTGATCGATCGCGGCTGCAAGATCCCTCGAGGTATGGTCATTGGTCACGATGCGGAGCAGGATCGCCAGCGCTTTTATGTGTCCGAGAAGGGCATTGTACTGGTGACGCCGGAAATGCTGGGGCAGGATTATCACTATGTCGCCTGATATCCCCATGAAGGTCATTTTTTGCTGGCATATGCACCAGCCGGAGTACCGGGATTTGCGCAGTGGCGAGTTCCAGCTTCCCTGGACCTATCTGCACGCCATCAAGGACTATATCGATATGGCGGCTCACCTCGAGCAACAACCCGGGGCCAGGGCAGTGGTCAATTTCGCGCCGGTGCTGCTCGACCAGATTGAAGACTATGTGCAGCAATTGGACAGCTATATCCATAACAGTGGCGCCATTCGCGACCCGCTGTTGGCCGCGCTCGCCGAGCCGATTCTGCCCGCGGCCAGCGAACAGCGCATGGCCTTGATGCGCAAGTGTCTGCGCGCCAGCGAAAAACGGATTATCGATCGCTTTCCCGGCTTCCGGCGCCTGGCAACGGTGGCGCAAGCCCTGGAGGAGAGCCCGGATGCGCTGATGTACGCATCCAACCAGTTTTTTATCGACCTGGTGGTATGGTACCACCTGGGCTGGCTGGCAGAGACCACGCGCCGCGGCAAGCCGATCGTGCAACAATTGCAGGACAAGCAAAACGGCTACAGCCTGCATGACCGGCGCCAATTGTTGCAGCTGATCTACGAGCTGATGGGCTCGATCATTCCACGCTACCGCAAGCTGCAGCAGGCGGGGCAGGTGGAACTGGCCATGAGCCCCTACGCCCACCCCATGATGCCGCTGCTGCTGGATATGGAATCGGCCAGGGAGGCCCTGCCCGAGATGCATTTGCCCTTGCTGAAACACTATCCCGGGGGGGAGCAGCGGGTGCGCTGGCATTTGCAGCGCGGGCTGGAAACCTTTGAACGTCACTTCGGCATGCGCCCTGCCGGTTGCTGGCCCTCCGAGGGTGGCCTGAGTTTGCCGACGCTGCGCTTACTGGCCGATCAGGGCTTCCAGTGGTGCGCCAGTGGCGAATCGGTACTGCGCAACAGCATGCAAACCAGTGAGCAACACGGTGATCACGATGGCCACCCCTGCGGGCACCGTGTCTATCGTTTTGACGAAATTCCCATCGATTGCCTTTTTCGGGATGACGGTTTGTCCGATCTAATCGGATTTACCTATGCCGATTGGCACGCGGATGATGCGGTCAACAACCTGGTACACCATCTGGAGGAAATCGCCAATAGCTGTCCGGATAAGCGTAATTGCGCGGTTTCCATTATCCTGGATGGTGAAAACGCCTGGGAGTACTACCCGGAAAACGCCTATCACTTTCTCAGCAACTTATACCGTACCATTGCCGAACATCCCGGCCTGGAGATGTCCACCTTCGGGGATTTTTTACAGGGTGAGCCGAAGCGGGACGCGTTATCGAAGCTAACCGCAGGCAGTTGGGTTTACGGCACCTTCTCCACCTGGATTGGCGATAGCGATAAAAACCGCGGTTGGGATATGTTGTCCGAGGCCAAGCACCATTTTGACGAGGCGGTCGCCAGTGGTCGCCTAGCGCCAGGGGCACTGCAACGGGCCGAGCAGCACCTGGCGGCGTGCGAGGGCTCCGACTGGTTCTGGTGGTTCGGTGATTACAATCCCGCCGAATCGGTCAACGATTTTGAACGTCTTTTTCGCCTGCACCTCTCCAATTTGTACCAGTCGCTCGGGGTCGAGGCGCCGGCCTACCTGGCGGATTCCTTTAGCCACGGTGGTGGCTCGCCCAGCAGGGGCGGTGTCATGCGGCCGGGCCAGGCACCGGAGTGACAAGTCTCTCCGGGCAGTGGTTCGAACAGCGCCGCGCCGGTGTGCTGCTACACCCCACCAGCTTGCCCTCGGCATTTGTCGGCGGTGACCTGGGTGCCGAGGCTCGCCACTTCCTCGATTTTCTGGTCGAGTGCGGTTTCGGGGTCTGGCAGATGCTGCCGATCGGACCCACCCACAGTGATGGCTCGCCCTATCAGCTATTGTCAGTGCATGCCGGCAACCCGGACTTGATCGATCCGCACTGGCTGGTGCAGCAGCAATTGCTCACGGAGGATGAGATCGAACAGGCGGCCAGCCACAAGCTGGGCCGGTCAGCCTGTTTGAAAATGGCCGCGGATCGATTTTTCCTCGCCGGTGAAAACCGGGCCGGGGCTGATAGTGTGGCGCGTTACACTGCTTTTTGCCGACAGCAACGCGGCTGGCTCGATGATTTTGCGCTATTTATGGCATTGCGAGAAACCCATGCAGGCGCGCCGTGGCAGCAGTGGCCCCGACCGTTGCGCCTGCGCGAGCCCGTGGCCCTGATACAGGCGGCCGACTTGCACGGCAAGCGAATAGCACAGGTAAAATTTGCACAGTTTGTATTCCAGCAACAGTGGCAGCAGCTGCGTGAGCACGCCCGCCGCCGCAACATTGCCCTGTTTGGTGATATGCCGATTTTCGTACACCTGGACAGTGCCGATGTGTGGGCCAATCAACAGCTGTTTCGGCTAGATGGTGAAGGCCGGCCCGTGGTGGTGACCGGGGTACCGCCGGATTATTTTTCCGCCGACGGCCAGCGCTGGGGCAATCCCCACTACGACTGGCAGCGCATGGAGGCAGAGGGCTTCGGCTGGTGGATTCAGCGCGTGGCGAGGCAGCAGTGCTTGTTCGACCTGATCCGCATCGACCATTTCCGCGGTTTCGAAGCCTCCTGGGAGATCCCGGCCGATGTGCAGACCGCCATCGAGGGGCACTGGGTCAAAGCGCCGGGAGATGCGCTGTTTAAGGCGATCTCCCATGCCTGTGGCGATGTGTCTTTTGTGGCGGAAAACCTCGGCGTGATCACCCCGGAGGTCGAGGCCCTGCGCAAGGCATTTTCGCTGCCGGGCATGTTGATACTCCAGTTCGCCTTCGACGGCAGCTCCGATAATCCCTACCTTCCCCATAATCACCGGCCGCTGGAAGTGGTTTATACCGGCACCCACGATAACGACACCAGCCTCGGTTGGTACCATTCCCTGGACGACAATACACGCCAGCGGGTCTA
>JAUXCW010000364.1 GCA_030618705.1 Gammaproteobacteria bacterium
TTCAATAACTGCGCCGCGGCGGCACTGGAGATAAAGGGATCACGGCGGCCATCAACCACGTGGTCGATCTGCATAAAACGCTTGCCGGTGGAGCGCGTGAATTGCCACAGTCCGGCGGCCCCGATATGGGAATACGCGGTAGGGTCAAAAGACGATTCGACGTGGGGCAGCGCCGCGAGACCTTGCGGCACCCCGGCCTGCTTGAGATTGGTTTCGATTTCGTCGAGCCACAGACCGGAGCGCACCAGGCCTTGCTGAAAACGATCCGCCAGGCCCTGCTGCACCCGCAAGCGCTCCGTTGCCTGGCTTAGCGCTTTGTTGCTGACATCTTTTGGCCAAAGCGCCAGTACCTGCGCCTGTTCAGGGCTGAGATCGCTGCGCTTGCCCGCGGCGAGCTGCTTCAGTATTTTCTGGTAGTGCTCTTTGGCCTGGTTGAAAACTCGCTGGCGTTGGCGGGGCGACGCTCTCTCGGGGATTACCACGGTACCGTAGACGATACCGAGGTGGCGATTGTCGTGTACCAGGCCGGTTGAGGAATTAACCTCGCTGAAGACCTGGCGCCAGAAGCCGATTTCAGTTTCCAGCGCCTGCGGCCTCGACAGCACATCCGCCGTCGCCAACTGGCTCCACACCAGCAGCAGCGGGACCAACAGCGCGGTAAGCCCTGCCAGGCAAAAATTGACGAGATTATTTTTTTTGTCGCGAACAAACATTGGAATCGACTCTCAAGCACCCTGAAAACAGGGACGACGGCGATGCCTGTAGTACCGGTAAGTAATACCGGCAAGTAGTACCGGCAAGTAGTGCCGGCGTCGACATCAAACGGGTGAACCATGAAACAAACGTTACGTGACACTTGATACAAGGCTTGTGTGACCCCTGTCACTCATTAACGATAGCCGAGACCTCGCGATTAGTCACCCCTGTTTTATCGGGAAAAATGGCATCTTGAAAGATGGTACGCCGGGCTTCATCGGGACCGGGAGTAACAAAAATTTAATGCACCAGCACAGCGTTTTCGCCGCCAAGGCGCTACCATAAGGTATACGGTACACAGATGTGTAAATAATTATCATTTCCATTTAAACCGCCTTTCGAATAGCGAGCCCGCCATGTCACTCATCCATGTCGATTTCACCGAATTCCAGCAGAATCACGGTAAATATTTACGCAATTGCCGGGAGCATGGAAACCTGCTGAAACTCGACTATCCGGGGGATGGCCTGAGCATGTATGTGATTGCCAACCATGCCGGCGCCAATGAACTATTGAAAAATGAATGCGGTAATTTCGTCCACTTCGCCGACTATTTCGCCGCACAGGAGGCGGATAGCGAGGTCGACCGCAAAATCGGCGAAATATTCGCCAAAAACCTGGGCAACAACAGCGGGCTGCACCGGGACTTGCGCAAGGACATTCGCAACCACTTTAATGGTCGCGGCGTCGATCAGCACAACGATTATATCGAACGCACGGTCTTGGAACTGAGCGCACGATTAAAGGATATCGCCGCCCAAAACGACGGCATCATCGACGTCATCAAGGACTTTACCCAACCCCTGACATTCCTTGTCACCGCCCATGTAATCGGCCTGGAGTTTGAGGACGAGGCGGAAAGGCGGCGCTGTATCGAGCTCGCCAATGAGGCCATCAAACTGATCAACCTGATTGCGCCCGAGGACGCCAAGCGCGCCGCCCTGGCCGCCCACGATGAGTTCTCCGAGTTCATCCAGCCGCAACTGGAGAAGTTTGCCAGGGACACCGAAGGCAAGCAGCGCAACAATTGCCTGCTTTACGATTTTGGCGAAAAGCTGCGCGACGGCCACGAGGACAAACTGATCAACTTTATCGAGTTGGTCAACGGCCTGTTCCAGGCGGGCCTCGGCGCCACCGGCAACTTCCTGGCGCTGACACTGCACCTGTTGCTCACCGGCGACGACGACAATGACGCCGGGAAGATACAAGCCTACTACCGCGCGCCCGAGCGCACCATGGAGGAAAGAAACGAGGCCGTTTCCGAATATATCCGGGTAGCCCAGGGCAAGTTGGGCGGCATCTTTCCGCGTTACAGCCCAAAGGGCGGCACTCTGCTGGGAGAAACCATCAACCCCAACAGCCTGATATACATGAGCCTGGTATCCGCCAACATGGACGAAAATGCGTTCAAGGATCCCAGGCGAGTCAACCCCGAACGCATCAAGATACCCGCCGACCTGACCCCGGGGCAGCTGCGCGAGCGGCGGGAAAAGCGTCTCGAAAAGTCCCTCAGCTTCAGCTACGGCGAACATATGTGCCCCGGGCGTCGCATCGCCCTGGTCATCATTCGCTACGGCCTGGATGCCCTGTTCGACGCCTACCCCGATATGGAAGTGGTAGAAATGGATATCTTCAGCGAGATGTTCGGCAAGCCCTCGGAGGTGACCTCGTTTAAATTGCGCCTCAATGCATAGGCCTGCCGGGATTTTCTGTTAGAATATGCTCCGTACCGCTGTGCGCTTGTAGCTCAACTGGATAGAGTATCGGGCTTCGAACCCGAGGGTTGCAGGTTCGAGTCCTGCCAGGCGCGCCAAATTAACAAGGCCCACTCCCACCCGGGGTGGGCCTTTTTTAATTGCTATGCGCCTGGCAAAGACTCGAGCCCGGAATTCGACAAACAGCTTTAGCGGTTTGTGTGACCTGCGAAACCAATTGAGTATTCGAATTGAACTTATCCAGTACTGAAATCCTGCTAATGCCGGTTTTTATGTTCCTTCTGATGCTGGGGATGGGCGCGACGCTTTCTGCAGATAGTTTTCGTCAGCATCTGAGGCAACCGATGCCGGTGTTGATTGGCCTGCTCAGCCAGTATGGCTGGATGCCGCTGATTGCCCTGGCACTGGCTCTGACGCTGGATTTGTCTCCCCCTATGGCCCTGGGGCTTCTTCTCACAGCTTGTGTGTCAGGTGGATCCACCTCAAACTTTTTCACCTACATTGCTCGCGGTGACTTGTCACTCAGTGTTTCGATGACAGTGATTTCGACCTTGAGCGGGCTGGTAATGATTCCACTGACCTTGTTCATCTATACGGCCCCATTTATTGGTGCAGCAGGGAACAGCAATCTGGAGATTCCTCACGGGAAAATAATAGCAACCTTGCTGGCTATTATTGT
>JAUXCW010000194.1 GCA_030618705.1 Gammaproteobacteria bacterium
GCTGTTGCCGCAGCACATCAGCCAGCCGCTCTACCTGTTGCCCTGGGAGGACGGGGAGCAGGACAGTACCGATGTCGCAGCCGTTCTGGTGAAAGAGGCCTCCCGCAACGCCGATAAAAATACTGTCGATGATCAATTAGTTGATGATGAACTGCTTGTCGATGATGAAGTTGTTGATGATGAAGTTGTTGATGATGATGAAGTGGCCGTCGAAGATGAACCAACCTTGCATTTACCGCTGGAAAAAGCTGTCACGCAGGGGCCGACCCTGGTTCTGCATGGCGCCGTCAGCGATATCGAAATAAAACCCGGAGGGGAGGCGTTCCAGATAGGCCGGGATGCTGCTTGCTGTGATTGGATCTTTGCCAGGCCAGCGGTGTCACGTCGGCACTTGAGTATCGAGTTCCGTGATGGAGATTTTGTGTTGCTCGATAGCAGCACCAACGGTACCTATGTCAGCTTTGGCGAACGGCGCGAGGCTTATCTGCAAAACAGCGAGTTGGTGCTGAGGGGTAGCGGGGTGATCAGCCTTGCGGTTCGCGCCGACCCCGAGCTGATGATTGAATTTGACGTTTGTTCCGCTTGATGCCCCGGTGCTAGTGAAAATCCCGGGACTTGCTGTTCAGGCCTTCCAGTACATGGCTGTGGTCTTGTAATTCACCGGCGATAATGTGAATGACGCCATCCTTGCACTCCACGACACCCTTGATGAGTAGTAAGCTGGAGGCCAGCAGGGCGGGGCGAAACCGCTGTTGCACATCTTTCCACACCACGATATTGATATTGCCGGTTTCGTCTTCCAGGGTGACAAACACCACCCCCGCGGCGGAGCCGGGCCGCTGTCGACCGGTTACCAGGCCGGCTACCCGGACAAAACGCCGATGACTCAGTGTGGGTAAATCCTGCGCCCGCGTGCATTGGGAAAACGGTGGCTGCCGGCGCAGCAGGGCCAGCGGATGCAACTCGATGCTCAGCCCGGTGCTGTCGTAGTCGGCTAACATATCGGCTACAGCGCCGGGCGGGTCGAGGCACACGCCATCGTCCAGGGCGGTGGCCGAACGGTTTTCCCCGGGGCTGAATAGCGGTCGGTAATCCTGCATACCCTGGTGTTGCCAATGGCCCTGGTGACGGTTGCGACTGAGGCGGGGCAGGGCATTGGCGCTGACCAGTGCTTCCATATCACCACTGTCCAGGTTTGCGCGTCGCGCCAGGTCTTGCATATTGTTAAAGGCGGCCCGACGGCGGGCTTTAACCAGACGCACGGCCCCCTCGCGGCTGAAATGCCTGGCCAGCCGTAGCCCCAGGCGCAGTGCGGGCCGGGTTTCCCCGAGCCGGTCTGCCCTGGGTGCCGGTTCCAGGCTGTGATCCCACAGGCTGTGGTCGATATCGATTGCGCGCACCTCGATAGCGTGCCGTCGGGCATCCTGCACCAGTTGCGATGGGCTGTAAAAGCCCATGGGCTGGCTGTTGAGCAAACCGCAGTAGAATGCCGCGGGGTAGTGACATTTTAGCCAGGCGGAGGCATAGGTCAGCAGGGCAAAGCTGGCGGCATGGGATTCGGGAAAGCCGTATTCGCCAAAGCCCTGTATTTGCCGGAACAGGCGCTCGGCAAAATCGCTGCTATGCCCTCGCTGGCGCATGCCGTTGATGAGCTTGTCCCGGAACGCCATCAGATTGCCGTTGTGACCCCAACTGGCCATGGCCCTTCGCAGTTGATCCGCCTCGCCGCCGCTAAAGCCCGCCGCCACCATGGCGAGCTTGATCACCTGTTCCTGAAAAATCGGCACTCCCAGGGTGCGCTCCAGTACGGATTGTATTTCCTCGCTGGGATAGCTGACGGCCTCGACCCCCTGGCGGCGCTTGAGGTAGGGGTGGACCATGTCGCCCTGGATAGGCCCCGGTCGCACAATGGCCACCTCGATGACCAGGTCGTAGAAGGTGCGTGGCCGCAGTCGCGGCAGCATCGCCATTTGGGCGCGGGACTCCACCTGGAATACGCCTATGCTGTCGGCCTGGCAAAGCATATTGTAGGTCTTCGGGTCCTCCTGGGGGATGGTGGACATATCGACGGGCGTGTTGTGGTGCTGCTTGATCAGGGCAAAGCTTTTGCGAATGGCGCTGAGCATGCCCAATGCCAGTATATCGACCTTGAGCAGCCCCAGTGCCTCGATATCCTCCTTGTCCCATTGAATCACGGTGCGGTCCGCCATGGCGGCGTTTTCCACCGGTACCAGGGTGCTGATAGGGCTGCGGGTGATAATAAAGCCACCGACGTGTTGGGACAGGTGGCGGGGGGTGCCGAGAATTTCCTGTACCCGTTGCATAAACAGTTCGGCCGTGGCGCTGTTTTCCATGTGCGCCTCGGCAAAGCGCTGTTTCAGGTCGCCGAGCCGGTCCCACCAGGCGAGGGAGCGTGCCAATTGTTCGATAAACAGTGGCGCCAGCCCCAGCGCCTTGCCCACGTCACGGATAGCGCTACGGGGCCGATAGGTAATCACTGTGGCCGCGAGGGCGGCATGCTCGCGGGTATATTTGCGATAGATATACTGGATGACCTCTTCCCGGCGCTCGTGTTCAAAGTCCACATCGATGTCCGGGGGCTCGTTGCGCTCCTCGGAAATAAAGCGCTCGAATAATAGCTGGGTCTGGTCCGGTGACACCTCGGTGATGAACAGGCAATAGCACACCACGGAGTTGGCCGCCGAGCCACGCCCCTGGCATAAAATGCCCTGGTCACGGGCAAAGTACACGATGTCGAATACCGTCAGGAAAAAATATTCATACTGGAGTTTGGCGATCAGGGACAGCTCCTTGTCGATTTGTTGTTGGGTATGGGGTGCGATTCCCCTGGGCCAGCGTTTGCCGGCGCCGTCCTGCACCAATTGCCGTAACCAGCTGCCGGGTGTCATGCCCTCCGGGACCAGTTCCTCGGGGTACTCGTAGCGCAACTCGTCGAGACTGAAGCGGCAGCGGGCGGCGACAGTGCAGCTCTCGCTGAGCAGGGCGAGGGGGTAGATATCGGCCAGTGTCGTGAGTGGGCGCAGATAGCGCTCGGCATTGGCCTGCAGGCGGCTGCCGAGTCGGTCGACGGCGCAGTTGAGGCGGATGGCGCTGAGCATATCCTGCAGCGGTTTACGCTGCGGTACATGCATGTGCACATCGCCGCAGGCGACCAGGGGTGTGCCCATGGCCTGGCCCAGGCGATACAATTGCTCGCAGTAGTGTTCCTCCCCGGCTTGCAGGCTGCGCTGCATGCCGATCCACAGGCGCTTGTTGTCGAAGCAGGACTGTAACCACAGGCCCTGTTGCAGGCTCTGTTCGCTATTGTCAGCGGGCAGCCAAATGGCGAGGGCGTTTTTCATGCCGCGCTCGAGGTCCCGAGGAACGACCCGGTATTTGCCCTTTTCGACCCGTCGCCGGGCGCGGGTAATCAGGTGGGAAATCTCCCCGTAGCTGTCGCGGTCGGCGGCCAGTAAAATAATTTTTATGCCGTTGTCCAGGGTGAACTCGCTGCCGATCAGCAATTTGATGGCACATTGCCGGGCTGCGACATGGGCTTTCACCACCCCGGCGAGGGAGCACTCATCGGTGATGGCGATGGCCTGGTAGCCCAGCTCCGCCGCCTGTGACACCAACTCCCGGGGGTGGGAGGCGCCCCGCAGAAAAGTGAAATTGCTCAAACAGTGCAGCTCGGCATAGCGCATCCTGACATACCCATATACTGTCTATATATACAGTATATGGGTATGTGCGGGGCTTTAGAAGCCACCCCTAGTCTGCGTTTATAAAAATCAATATAAACAATTAGATATGAAGTAATTTAAATGTAGAACCTCATATGTTTAAAGTGGGCTTTGTGTGCGGACGAGGGAAAGCCGCCGGGGTGGTTGCCTTTAACCGTGAAATACTACTTAATACGAATGGGGCCGGATCAGGGAAGCGCTCCAAAAAATCAATAGAGAGGGTGAGAACATGGGATCGTTAAACAAAATAAGCGCCGTATGCAGCTGGTTGTTGTTATCGACAGTGTTATCGGCAGTGATATCGACGGTGTTCTCGACAACGGTATCGGCACAAATTGCTAATCCGTTTGGCGATGAAATCAAGGTTTCCTATTCAGGTATGCGAGAGATCGTGACCAGCGAGGGCACCATCAAGATGAAAGAGTTCCATGCGCCCGGGATGCAGCGCATGGAAATGGATGGGCCTAGCGGCCCGATGGTGATGATCAATCGCAGCGATAAAGGTGTCGCCTGGATGCTGATGCCCTCTATGAATATGTATATGGAGGTTCCCGCCACCCAGTTCGAGCAGCAGACCGGGGGTGGCGCCAAGGTCATCGAGCACACCAAGGTGGGTTCGGAGGTTATCGACGGCCATAAGGTCGACAAGTATAAATCCATTTTTGAAGATGCCCAGGGCAACCGGGGCGGCGGTTATTACTGGATTACCAAAGACGGCATCCCCTTGAAAATGGACGTGATCTTCAAGCAGGGCGAGGACAAGCATCATATGAAGATGACTCTCAAGGGTCTCGTGGTGGAACCGCAGCCCGCGTCCTTGTTCGAGATACCGGAAGGGTATAGCGGTATGCCCTCGATGGGAGGCATGAAGTTTCCCACCGGGATGAGCGATGGCGACAAGGCCAGCACGCAGGGCAACAGTAACGACGCCCCGCAAAAGCCCCCCGGCTTGAAGTCCTTACTGAAAGGCTTGTATTAGGGAGTCGAGGTATAGAGCCATGGCAGCAATTGAACGCAGAAAACTGTCGCTTACGGGTTTGTTGTTAGCGATTATTGGCCTGTCGATGGTTGCCGAGTACACCTTTGCCGCCACGGTTTGTACTAATACGGATTTTCCCGGTTCCGGGAAATCCGATGTGCGAAGTTACCGGGAGATGGCCGGGATCTATCTCAATCAGGAAATTCAGGCGGGTGAACAGGCGGAGCGCAGCGGGGCATTGGCGCTAGCCTGGCGCCACTACAATACCGCCAGGCTGAGGTTCTACCACCCGGATCTCGGCTTGTGGGCCAATGTACGCTGCGCCCCCGAGAGCGATTATCGTCGAGCCCTGCGTCACCAGCAGGGTGTGGGTAGCAAGCTTGCCCAGCGCGATCTCGCCGATGGCAAATACCTCTGGAGTGAAGGTGACAAACAGCAGTTGATCAAGGATATGGCACTGGATAACCCTCAGGCCATGATGCTGCTGGGAGGTGGAGGCCTGGAGTACTATCTCAGGTCCTTTCGCTACCAGGACTTCGAGGAGCAATTCCAGCCTTTCGTCGCGGGTTTGTATGGCAATGCCGGGGCGGCCGATGGCTTCCGAAAGATACTGTTACTCCTCAAGGCGAACAGAGCGGATTTAGAACAGCTCGCGGAGCAAAAGAAATCGCAACAGATTCTCGAAGAGCAGCGTGAAAGCTCGGGTATAAGGCTTGCCGACGATACCCTGGGCTTGTTGCCGGAGGAAGCGGCGGGATTTGCTGAGCTCGACGCGGCTCGAGACCTGGTGGTAAAAGAGATAGAGCGCAATATCGCCTACTGGTTAGATCGGGAGCGGGAGGACTTCACCGCGGTTGAAAGCGCAAAGAACATGATGGCGGAAATGATGACGGCCGATGCGGCCATCGATAAACTGAAAGCTGCCGCCGATTTCCCGTCCCTGATCAACGAGGCGGGGGCCTACAAGGAAGAACCCTGGTATTCCCTGTCCGCCGACTACAAGCAGCAGATACTGGCCAGGGCCGAGCAGCACGGTGACAAACTGATGGGGCAGGGCAGCCCCCATGCTGCAAAAAAATACTTTTCCTTTGCCGGGGCGCGGGAAAAGCGCGATGCGGCAAGCGCGCTTGGCCGAAAACAAGGTGACGAGTTGACCAGCAAAATGGAACAGCAGGTGAAGGACGGCGGCTCCATGTTCGATGCGGCCACGGACGAAGAGCGAGAGAAGTTCGACAGCGACACCGATGCCCTGGCGGATGAGTTGGGGCTGTAAGTTACAGCCATACGGAACACGATGTTCGCGCCTGGTCCCCAAAATAAAAAAAGGGGAAGCCGACGGCTTCCCCTGGTGATGACTTTAAAAAAACGCTAACCAGACTACTTTTTCGAGTTTTTCCCTTTCTTGACTTCAATCGTGGTAGTGCCAGTTGCATCATCGACAACCTGAAGTGCGCCGCTGTCATCTTCAACCGTTACGGTTGCGGTCCAGGTGACTTCCTCTAAAATATCCGGATTGACAAGATTGGCGGTCCATTTCCAATTAAACTTTGCTTTGCCGTTGGCTTTCAGGGCGATAAAATCGCCCGTGTATTGCGCGATGACTTGATCCCCAACCTTACCAACTAACAGTACAGAGCCGGTCGCCGCCTCTACCCCCCTGGCGTTAGCAATAGAGAGTTTCAGGGATCTTGTTTGACCGTTAAACAAACTGGCCGGTACTGAAAAGTCGGTGATCGATACGTCGGAAGGTATCGTCACGGGGTCGGCAATTGCAGTGGTGGAATCCTCTTTAGTC